>SMXC01000279.1 GCA_004356825.1 Caldithrix sp. | reverse complement strand
GGAAGGTGAACCGAAAAAACTCAATGAATTGGCGGCAATTATATCCTCTCAACTGGTAACGCTGTTAAAAATTGAGATAAATGCAAACAATAGACCTGCAGAGCCTACACAATCCCTTGAGGCGTTTCGATTCTTCCTCGAAGGCAGGGATGCCGCGCTAGACAATCGGTTTCCGGAAAGTATCGACAAATTGCAAAAGGCTATTTCTTTTGATTCGACATTTGCTGATGCCTATCGCTTGCTGGCTTATTCCCTGGATGAAAGGGGAGATTCTGCTGAGGCGAAAAAAGTGTTGACCGACGGTAAGCCATATATCACCAGGCTCTCCAAAGAGAGGAGACTGGTGTATCTTCTCGATATGGCGAATTACGATGGCCGCTGGAAAGATTATGCGACCTACCTGGAACAACTACTACATATCAAACCATTTGAGGCAGGTTATCATTTTAGTTATGGTTGGGTTCAATGGAAAAAATTCAGGCGGTTCGAGGCCGGCATCGCTGAGATGGAGAAGGCGTTACAACTAGATTCAACCCATACCTGGGTCTATAATGACTTAGCTTATGCATACTTGGAAAAGGGAGAACAACCAAAAGCTCTGCAGATTATTGAAAAATATATCTCATTAAACCCAACCGACGTCAACCCTTTAGATACCAAGGCCGAAATTCAGATGTCCATTGGTCAATATCAGGAGGCGATATCCAACTATGAGCGTGTCTTAGCCCTCCAGCCTGATTTCCTGCGTGCCAGAACTTCTTTAGCTCAAATATATATTGCCTTGGGACAATATTCTCGCGCTTTAGAGACATTGGACGAAGATATGCGCTACGCGTATAGCCAGAAATTAAAGTCAATTGGTCAAGGATATAAAGCAAGAGTTTATTTCCTCAAAGGTGACTTTGTGAAAGCACTTGAGCTGGCCGACCATGGGTTAAAGATGGATTCAGCTAATCTTCTTGCCCATTGGATAAGGGCAAGAGTCCAGTTGCACTTAGGCAATAAAAGAGCTCTTGATGATGAAATCTCAGCGTTAGAATCTGCCGTACGTAAATTAGGAGGACTTGATGGCAGGTGGTTTCTCTATCATCTACAAGGGGAAATTGACCTGCATGAACGTAAATTCAATAGCGCTATCGCATCGTTTAGGAAAGCTTTAGATCTAAAACCGCTGGACAGATCCTTTTATCTCACTGCCCTGGGCAAAGCTTATGATCAGGCAGGAAAATTATCAGAAGCGATGCAACAGTATGATGCAGCCTTAGCATTCAATCCAAATAATGCGCAAGCTGCTTTTGGGATTGCGAGCACTTACGAAAAGGCGGGAGAGCAACTGAAAGCGAAGCAAGCATACAAGAAGGTTCTGGAAATCTGGTCTGAAGCGGACGAAGGGATTGCAGAAATTGCAGTTGCAAGAGAGAAAATATCGACTTTAAAGATTATGACCCAATAAATTGATTGAAAGGAGGTGATCACATGGGCCGTGGACAAAGTAAACCCCCACCCCCTGGCGGTGGCGGCGGTTGATAGCAATTCAGATCGATGCCCAAACGCCATCGCAAGCGAATTGTAGAGGTAGAAAAGGATTGGCGAAAAGTCTGAATGAATACGATGGGTAGATTGGGATAGCGGCCCCGGCAAGTTTCGGGGCCGCTTTTTTTTCAATTCAGAAATTCTCTCCTTTGCTAAGACAGCGATTAATTTCTTCCTGATTTAAAACAGTTTTTTTCGAATGAATCGGAATTTTTTGTTGTATTATTTTCAAAATATTTTTATATTTGACCGGAAAGCGGCTTAGATTCTCCAGGTCGTCCTGCTGCAGTATGATTTAATTACACGGCGTTCTCGGGGAGAAAGGACGCTTTTTTTATTCGACTCCAGGTCAGTTCTATGAGGTAAGAATGAACAAGGACGGGTTTAAAATATCCCCTGATAAAGACATAAAAACAACCCCCGTAAAAAATCAGGCCCACACCAATACATGCTGGAGCTTCTCCACAATCTCATTTGTCGAAACCGAGCTGCTGCGAATGGGAAAAGAGCCTCATAATCTCTCTGAAATGTTCGTAGTCAGAAAAACCTATCCTCGAAAATCCGAAAGATACATCCGCCTGCACGGCAATATGTCGTTTGGTGCACAAAGTCTCTCCGGGGATGTTTTGTACGTGATTCGCAAGCATGGAATTGTACCGGAAAGCGTTTTTGCCGGCAGACCAGATGGCCAGTCCCAATACGACAACGAAGAGATGGATGCTGTTCTTAACGCTTCTTTAGACGCCATCATTAGTAAAAAAAGGCGCAGACTGAGTAAAGTCTGGCCAAAAGCAATTGATGGTATTTTGGATGCCTATCTCGGTCAAGCTCCTGAAAGTTTCTCCTTTAACGGTCAATCCTATACCCCGAAAAGCTTTGCTGAAGAATTGGGGTTTGATCCGGATGACTATATTGAACTTACTTCCTACAGCCATCATCCTTTTTATACCACATTCAGCTTGGAGGTTCCTGACAATTGGTCTTTAAATAAATACCTCAATGTGCCACTTGATGAACTTATGTCCGTTATCGATCACGCGATTCAAAATGGCTATTCCTTGGGTTGGGATGGGGACATCAGTGAAAATTCATTTAGCCAAAAGAGAGGGGTCGCCATTCTCCCTGTTAAAGAGTGGGAGGAGAGAACGAAGGAAGAGCGCAACGAATTATGCGACGTGCCAGAACCAGAAATAGAGGTAACCCAAGAATTCCGTCAGGAAGCATTTGACAATTTCACTTCAACGGATGACCACCTGATGCATATCACGGGTATGGCCTATGACCAAAACGGCACAAAATATTACAAAGCAAAAAATTCCTGGGGGCAAAAGGAGAGCAAATACGAAGGCTTTATTTATCTATCGGAGTCTTATGTTCGTGCAAAAACGATTTCAATAATGGTGCACAAGGAAGCTTTACTAAACAAAATCGTACAGCAGTTACAGGGAAAAACAAAGGAGAGCATTGGGGAAACCTGGTTCTTCAAAACGTTAAAGGATAAAAAAAGTTAGGGCTCAAGCTCTATCTGAATTGACTTCAAAAACTTTAGCAATAAATCGACTTCTTCTTCATTTAGCTGCGTTTCAAATGACGGCATCGCGTCGGGGCCCTCCCCTTTGCCAACCTCGATAATTTCGACCACAACTTCCTCGTCATACTTTGCAAACACTGTTCGAATGTCCGGGGCTTCTGGACCGCCAGCGCCATTCTGCCCATGGCATCGTGCGCAGTTAACTTCTTTTTTTACAAAACCCAGAAATAAAAGCTGGCCAGGGTCAGCAATATCAGCGGGAGGTTTGGCCTCACAACCTATCATGAACAACAAATTCCAAACAAAGACCGGAATTAAAATTCTTGCATTCAAAGCAGTCGCGGTTTATTAAAATCTAAAGATGGGTCAGGTCGCCTTCATAACGATCAGGGTAATATCATCATCTTGCTCCGTACCACCCTGAAATTCTTTCACCTCTTTATAAATCTCAGACATTATTTTCTGAGCGTTTAAATTCTTATTCTTCTTAATTATGCCCTGCAACCGCTGCTCTCCAAACTGGGTCTCAGACGCATCTTCAGCTTCGGTGACCCCATCTGAATAAATTACAATTATTTCTCCCGAACTCAAATGGACTTTCCCTTCATTATAAGCACTGTCAGGTGCAATGCCGACCACGAGGCCGCCAATTTCCAACTGTCGGAATTCCCCATCCTTCAGCAAATGAAATGGAAAATTGTGTCCGGCGTTGATATAATTAAAATTCATGGTCTTGGAATCAAGCACGCCAAAAAAGAGCGTGGCAAATTTATGAGACTCTGTGTTTAAATATAGAAATTGATTGGCCTTCTCAATGCATTCAACAAGAGAACTGTGGTTGAGCGCCTGATTTCTCAAAGTTGCTTGCAAGTTCGCCATCAGCAGAGCTGCGGGTATTCCCTTTCCGGAAACATCCCCTAAAGCGATACCCCAACGTCCATTTTCAAGCTCAATAAAATCAAAATAATCCCCGCCGACTTCCTTTGCAGCGTAGCTGATGCCGGCCAAATCAATTCCGGCGATTTCGGGACTCTCTTTGGGAAGCAGCCGGTTTTGAATTGACTGAGCCATTTCCAGCTCCTGCTCGAATTGCCGCAACTGTTTCTCCTGCTCATATAACCTGGCATTCTCAATGACCTGAGCCGACTGAGACGCAATAATCGAAAGCAGCCGTTGATCATTTTTTGAAAACTCGCGATCGTTCTTTTTATTAAATAAGCTGAGCACACCAATCAGGTTACCCTTGCACAATAGCGGTACACTTAGAATTGAATGAATTTTATTAATCGCCGAATGTTCACCTTTGAGTGTTGTATTCTTGCTAAAATCATTTATTAATAGGGCTTTCCTGTTCTTTATCATCCACCCGCTCAGGTCCTGATCCAGACGATATTTTTTTGTAAAGTCTGTTTCATTCACTTTTCTAACGAGCGTTTTGAACGGATCATCTGTTTTCTTTTCGTCGAGCAAGGAAATTGCACCCTGTGCAGCGCCGATCGCCTTCACTGATCCGGAAACCACTTTATCAAGAATTTGATTTACCGGCAAGGTGGTGCTAATAATTCTAGCCAGTTGGTTTATCGTCCATAAATCTTCAATTGACTTCCTGAGTCGGTCATTTTCATCTTTTAGCTGACTTAACTCATTTATTGCGACTTTTTCAGCTGACATTTTACTCTCCATTTCAAGGCCTAAAACTCGCTCGCTTTAGGCTAAATTCCCAGAACTTTCTTAGGCATATGCATACTTACCAAGACATGGGGTGCATCGACAACCTCTGCGATTTCCAAATTACCTGCCAACGAGCAAAGGACATAGGCTTCAGTTCGCTCCAAACCATGTTCTTCGACCAGATAATCCATCATGTAGCCGGTGGCTTTTTTAGCGGCCTCATCGATCGTTGTGGCAAACGCGGTTACGGCATAATATTCTTCAGTTTCATACTGCGGCTCCTTGATTGCCCTGCCATTCTTAATGACATTAACTTCATAGATGATCTTCATGGGAGCTTCAATGGCTGTGCCGCATACTTCACCAAAACCCTGCGCAGCATGCGTATCGCCGATCGAAAAAAGTGCGCCCTCTACAAACACGGGGAAATAAACCGTGGTTCCTTCAGTGAAATGCGGATTGTCCATATTCCCGCCGTTCGCACGCGGTGGGATGGTAGAAAGCATCTCCCCGGTAGCCGGCGCCACTCCCATTACTCCAGGAAAGGGATTCAGCGGAATACTAATTTTGTCCGTAAATTTTACTTCCGTCGCACCTTTGGGTATGGCAAAGGTCTTGAGATAGGGTTCTGTGAATTCATCAGCCAGAAATCCAAACCCGGGAAAAACACCCGACCAGGCCCAATCCCCTATTTCGAAGCGATGCAGGGTTACAGCCAGGATATCACCCGTTTCGGCTCCCTCTACATAAACCGGTCCCGTTAATGGATGAATGGGATCAAATTGAACATTTGGGATGTCCTCGGATGTTGAGTTTATCGTGAGTTGGCCGTCCGTCGCTTCTTTCGTTTCAACCTCTAAAACGGCACCGGACGGAACCCTGAGAACCGGTGGAATGCTCCTGCTAAATTTGTTATGAGTTTTATCGCTCGATAGAAAATATTGCGGCTCAATTTTTTCTCTTTCGTTTGAATTATTTGGACCCGTGCAACCATAATTAACCAAGAGTAAAATGAAGAAGCAAAAACTGCTTAATAAAACATAAATCATATTTCTAGTTTTGTCCATGAGCTCCCTCCCCTTTCTGAGTTTGGTAGTCTGATTTATGTAAGAACTTTTTAGCTAAAAGTCAAACGCTATTGTTAGTACAGATTTTCTCCAGCTCCGTTTGAAATGTTTCAGAAAACTGACATTTAGCCTCGAACTTCTGTAATTCAATCAGACTCAATAGATTCAATATTTTAAGCATTTTTAGCAAATCATAAGAGACAGCTTTGTACCAAAATGGACACAGGAAACTGTACTGAGTGGTACAGTCACGGTAAACTCAGTCAAATACCGGACTACCATAAGTCAAAATAAATAAGACAGTTACGAAATAATCAGGATCGGGTGGCACAATAATTGAGCAAACGATTCATAAGTTTCATTATCGATTTGCTAACCAGAACCTTGTTGGCTTAAAATAAGTTTGATTTTTCGAGCATTTTTGTTTAATTGATTAAACCATACAGTTGAGTCATAGAGTTGAGTCATAAAACACCTGCTTAAGAGCAAGATTTCATCATGTCTTAGGTACTTAATTAGCTAAGGAGTGCCTTTATGGAAAAACTCTTCAAATCTTTGAAGCCCGCAACCAGACTCCTAAGGAATAAAGGATACTCGAATAGTGTATTTTGTAAAGTTGTGTTACTGACCGATTCTACCTACCTTTAGTAAACCTGTTTAAGCTCACTTAAGATCGAGATGGCTATGGAATTAATACAAATCGTCAAAATATCAATTGCACTCTCAATATTCTGGCTAAATTCACCCGCGCTTCCCCAGAGCCTCAACATCACTAGTTTTGCACCCACGCCTCAAAGCTTAACAGCTGCAGGCAAACCGGAAATCACCGTAAACTTTAATCAACCCATCGCGCCTGCGACGGTGGACAACCGGTCATTTTCCGTATTTGGCAGGTGGACGGGCGTTTGTCCGGGCACCTTCTCATTTCTAAATAACAATCAACAAATTCGTTTTATCCCCGCTAAATCTTTTTCGGTTGGGGAATGGGTCACCGTTGGATTATCAAAAGCTATTTCAAGTCAATCCGGTGAAAAGTTATCCACGAGCCACGCCTGGAATTTCTGGACGTCAGTTGAAAGGGGTTCTTTCGATTTCGAAAGAATTGACCTGATAAATGTCCGGAAAGGTGGCGAGGCCATGATTCGTACTTACGGAGCTTACGCCGGTGATTTGAACGGCGATGGGTATCATGACTTTGTGGTTCCAAACGAGAACGTCAGCGATGTGCGGGTTTTTATAAACGACGGCGGCGGCGGTTATTTAGATTTCGATACGTACTCGCTTCCAAATAATTCAACCCCAAGTACAAACGAAGGCGCAGATTTTAATGGCGACGGATTTCTTGACTTCGTCTGTGGAAATATTTCAGGAAATTCCGTTAGTCTGTTTTTCGGAGACGGCACCGGCGCACTCGGGCTGCCGACACACTATCCTGTTGGAAACGGCACTCGCGGCCTCTGCGTTTTGGATTTAAACGGAGACGGCTCGCCTGACATCGTCACTGCCAACCGCGCAAGCAGCAACATTTCAATTTTGCTGAATAATGGCGATGGGACGTTTGCCCAAAGTACAAACATGAACACCGCCGCTTCTGGTGAAACAGCCTGCGCTGCTGCGGATGTCAATGAGGATGGGCTTACAGATGTTATTGTTGGTAGTTTTAATAGTCGTGATATCGTGGTTTTACTGGGAGACGGCAATGGCAACTTAAATGAATTTTCTAGAACAGATGCCAAAGGTTCTGTCTGGATGATAGCGGTCGGCGATATGGACAATGATGGTCATGTCGATGTAGTTTCCGCAAATTCACGGCAAAGTCAATTCGCCCTTTTGCGCGGCAATGGCGATGGCAATTTCAGCCCGGCAGAAGTTTATGATGTAGGAGACTTTCCCCTGGCCATCGAGGTTGGAGACATCGATGGTGATGGTGATCTGGATGTTGTTACCAGCAACTTTTCTTCAGCAGACTGGACTCTTTATGAAAATGATGGAACGGGCACCTTCGTAAACCCAAGGACACTCCCGGCAACCAGCGCCGGCTCCTGTGCAGTGCTTCACGATCGAGACCGCGACGGCGATCTCGACATCACAGGAATCGACGAACTCGATGATTTGCTTTTTATTTTTGACAATACTGCTATAACCACCATTAGCTCAGGTCCCAATCAATTTGGCCCTGAAGATTTTCAACTCTACCAGAGTTATCCAAATCCATTTAGCGCAAGCCAGTCCGCTGCAACAGCAACAATTACTTTGCCGTTTTCACTAAAACGGCCTACTCAAGTAAAAATAGAGCTGTTCAATCTGCGCGGCCAAAGAGTTGCTTTTCTGAGCGACAAGACATTTGCTGCGGGCAACCACGACGTCCAATTTGCACCGGAAAATCTCGCATCGGGGATCTATCTTTACCGGTTTTCATCAGAGAACGCGGTCTTAACAAAAAAAATTATCCTCCTTCCATAATTTTTTCTCCTTACGGGATTTTACTTTCCTGGTAAAATTTTCTGTATTTTTACCCCCTCAACGCTTTTAACTTTTCGATTATTAAATCTTTTTTATCATTTTTCTCAATTAGGGTGTCATAAAATAAATGTTACGACCGATAAACAAAAGTAGACCGGTTTTAACATGTATTAAGATTTCCTAACTTTGGAGAGCACCTTGAGAGCAACATTCGCCTTCCTCGCTACAGCACTTTTAGTATCAAATTTAGTTGCCACACCCCTGCCATCAAAAAAATCAATGCAACCCGCTACACCCTATGAAGCAATTGGGGAAGGGCCAAGATTTTACATAGATTACACAAATTTTCAAGGCGTGGAAAATCTAACTTATACAGAATTCTATATTCAAATTAGTTATAGTGACTTACAATTCATTAAGTACAGAAAACGCTTCAGAAGCGGCTATGACATTGAATTATCAATTGTAGATAAAAACAATAAAGTCGTTGAAACCTACACCAATCGCGATATATTTGATGTTAAAACATTCGATGAAACCAAATCGACACAAAAAGCCAGGCTTTCAATGGTTGCATTTACTTTCGAGCCGGGAGTATATTCAATCAAAGTTCAAGTGACAGATCACGAAACTCAAAAGACTTCAGACATTGACCAAGTATTCACCGCTACCAATTTTAAAGAAAACACACTCCACCTTAGCGACATTCAATTCAGCCAAAAAATTGAACTTTGTAACGATGATCGTCCATTCGTAAAAAACAGCCGCTATGTCGAGCCATGCCCTGTTCGGAAGTTTGCAAATGGATCGGCCGATATTTACGTATATTTTGAAATTTACAACCTTACTTACCGACCGGAAAAGTTGAATTATAATTACACCGCTTATTTTTCAATTTTCAGCAAAAATGCTGAAAAAACCACCGAATTCCAGCAGGTCAATAAAATACCCGGCACAACAGTCGCTCATAGTATTAGGCTTAATGTCGATCAATTCTTAGGCGGCGAGTACGATCTCACTGTCCGCATTCTTGACGAAGCAACCGGCCAGGTCGTCGAGACGACCAAGGGCTTTACTGTGCTTAGTAGTCCTATTGCATCTTTAAATTTGCACGACACATTTCAAAGAGACTAAATACTTAGGCATCACTAGAGATTCATGGATAAGGCTCAAGAAAAAAGGCAGGCCTTATCCATGAATCTCTCTCTGATAAACCTTTTTACACTCCTGAACAACTCCCCTCTTAGACACCGACAATTCTTCCAGTTAATCAAACTGGTATTTTCTTGACATTAAAACATCCCTTTTGTAAAATCTTATGACAACCTCTTATGCAAAGATCCTAAGCAGAAGGGCTTTTAAGTGCCTCATATTCTCTGGAAACCTTCAGTAGATTTTATTAAATCTACAAACATGACTGCTTTTACCAGGTGGTTAACCGCCAGGACCGGAACAGACATGCCTAATTATGATTCACTGCACCAATGGAGCATTGATCATCTCGAAGATTTCTGGGAATCGTTTGTTGAATTTACCGACATCAAATTAAGCCAGGACCCTACGCAAGTTCTGGATACTCACAAAATGCCGGGTGCAAGGTGGTTTTCCGGCATGCAGCTAAATTTCGCCGAGAACATTTTCGCTCGAAACTTTAAAGGGGCGGCGATTCTTTTTTGCGTTGAAAACGACGCCTTTCGCAGTGAAATCAGCTTTGAAGAACTGAAAAAATCAGTCGCCCGGTGCGCAAGAGGTCTAAAAAAAGCCGGCATCCGTAAAGGAGACACAGTAGCCGGCTACATTGCAAATGTACCGGAGGCAATCATCACTTGTCTGGCGTGTGCCAGCATCGGCGCTGTTTGGACCAGCGCTTCACCGGATTTTGGTTTAAATGCCCTTTGCGACCGCTTTCAACAAGTCAAGCCAAAATTGATTTTTGCAAGTAGTCATTATCAATACAGCGGTAAAATTTTTAAAACAGACAATGTCGTCAAACAACTAAAAGAAAAAATCCCTTCCATCCAAACCATTGTTTCGATTCCTTACCCGATTGGCAAAGCGAACCTTCCCGGGGATAAATCCTGGCAGGAATTTCTTGAAGCAGAAGATGAACCCCAATTAGAATTTACCCAACTCCCTTTCGATCATCCGCTCTACATTCTGTTTTCATCAGGAACGACCGGCGTTCCGAAATGCATCGTTCACGGCGCCGGCGGAAGCCTGTTGCAACACCGCAAAGAACTTCAACTTCACACGAATCTCACCAGCACAGATAGTTTATTATTTTTTACTACCTGCGGCTGGATGATGTGGAATTGGCAGCTTTCAGCTTTATCGCTTGGTACCAAAATCTGTCTTTATGACGGCAATCCGGGGTATTCGGATTTAACTTCTATATGGCGATATATAAATGAGCAAAAAATCACTCACTTCGGCACCAGCGGCCGTTTTATAGAAAGCTGCATGAAAAGCCAACCCAAAATTGAGCAGAGGGAGCTCGGCGAACTTTCCGAGCTTTCCACAATTCTTTACACCGGCTCTCCCCTATCGAAAAAAGGATTTCGCTGGATTTACGAAACCGTAAAAAAAGACGTTCATCTGGCTGGAATTTCCGGGGGCACGGATATTGTCTCTTGCTTTATTCTGGGAAATCCAAATTTGCCCGTTCGTGCTGGTGAAATTCAGTGCAGGGGTTTAGGTGTAGACGTAGCAGCATTAAACGAACACGGCGAACCTGTTTTTGGTGAGCCGGGTGAACTTGTTTGCCGTCAACCAATGCCGTCAATGCCGATTTATTTTTTGAACGATCCCGATGGCGTCAAATACAAAAGCGCCTATTTCGACGCCTACCCCGGGCTTTGGCGCCACGGCGATTTTGTCGAATTTACCCAAAACGGCGGCGTTATCGTTTGCGGACGCAGTGACGCTACTTTAAACCCGGGTGGGGTGCGAATCGGCAGCGCTGAAATTTACTCTGCACTTGATCATTTTTCAGAAATCAGCGGATCTGTTGTTGTTACCTGGACACCGCCCGGAGAGCTTGATGAAGTTATTGTCTTGTTTGTGGTTCCACAGGTTGGTAACATTCTTCACGATGAACTGGAGAAAAGAATCAGGCAAATTATTCGTGAAAAACAATCGCCACGACATGTTCCAAAGTATATTTTTCAAATTTCAGGAGTGCCGGTCACGAGGAGTGGCAAGACCGTTGAACTCAGCGTTAAAGCTGTGTTAGCCGGTAAAGTCGTAAAGAATCGCAACGCCCTGGCAAACCCGGAGATTTTGGAAGAGATTGAAAAGATTCGAGAGACCCTGTCCGGTTTCTATTCCGCCCGATAGCCACCCACAAAAGAAACCTTTATCTACTTAGAAGGACTGGTTTAATTTTATAAATTAATGAGGGTTTGCCGTAAGTAAAGGCCACCATTTTGTTACAAAACCAAGTCACTCGAGAGCTTTAGATGAGGCGTCATTGCCACCATTCGTCTATTATTTGAACACAGACGGCAGTTCTTTAACGCTAGCGATAATCTCGCTATGGGGACAGGATTTAAGTTGGGTTTCGGAATGAGCGCCCGATAACACGCCAATGTTCCACCCAACGCCGGCGTTAAAAGCAGCTTGCAAATCAGAAACTGTATCGCCAACAGCCGCCACACGATGGATATACTCGCAGCCCGTCCGTTCCATTGCCCGAAAGATCAGATAGGGTGCCGGCCGTCCCCGAGCCACATCTTCGTTACATACGACCACCTCCATTGATTTGTCCCACCCAATCATTTGTATCAGCAGGTCTGCGACGGTTCGGTCAAATCCTGTGCTTAACGCGACCTTCACATTTTGGGTCTTTAACCACGCGAACGTTTCGTCGGCCCCGTCAACTGGTTCAACCCCATGCTCCTTGTAACGCTCTATCAGAATGCGCTGCAAGTCGCTGTATACTCCCCTTCCGAGCCGCCGTTCGTCTTCTGCATTGAGATGGCGGGTCAACAGTTCTGAGATTGCTTCACGTTTCGACCTGCCCCGGACAGACTGAATTTCTCCGTCAGATAATGTCACGCCGACTTGCTCAAAGGCTTCCTGAAAGGCAGCAGGCACCTGATCCGATGCCCGCACCGTCATTCCTGCCATATCGAACACAACAAGATCGAGTTCAGATATCAGCTCTTCTTTTCGTTCCAACAATCATCCTCCACAGCGTCGTTCCAACTCCTGAAAGCGATATATCTGTTCCTTGGCTAACTCATCACATTCCTCAGGGGTGAAAGGGATGCAGTCAAAATTCAAAACCTCCTTCATCATGTCAATTGTGTACGGCATAAAATGTACACGTGCACCCGCATCAATCTCTTTAATACCGTCATAGGTTTGTGCTTCCTTGTTTATGTTGATGGCTTCATCAAGGCTAATGTCTGCCGGCAAGTCAACTCGCGCGCCTTCTCTACTGAGGATGACCGGGTAGCCTCCCGGTAACCCATTTGGTCCGGGCGAGTGTATGCTGACAGCCTCTTTTGAAAGAAGTGCGCCAAGATTTTGTATTGCCGAAGAAGCGCTTACTGCCGAAAAATAGGTGCCGCTTGGATAAAGAAGAATTGCCTTTTTCATTAAGTCCAGTGTGTCAAAGCGATCGGTGACGTCTTGGCCGCTTGCAAAAATCTTCATGTAAAATGGCGCGCCCTCCCGATAACCGGCCTCCCGCCAGGTAACCCAATGCACATGATGAGCAACCATTTTAAGAACAACCTTCGTTCCTGGGATTTCTAAGATTCTGGCAACCAAGGTTCTAACAGCAGATTCGATTAAAGCAATATTACCAATTCCTATGGTGGGAGGAATTCCCATTGCATCCAGCACCGGATTGGTCAAATCAGAAAGCGAGGTATTTATGTAATGCGCAGAAATTCCCGAGAGTTTGATAGCCTGGGCAAGTTTCATCGCAAGCGTAAGCTGAACCGGCAGCCATGCCCCAAGGCCCGCCGAACTCAACCTACTGTAGACATTTTCAGGTAAACGCCTGATAACATGCCAAGTCTGGAGCACTGCACAATTTATGACCACATCCGGTTGCAGCTCATTCAGTATATCAGCGGTTCGTTCGAGGTCGAAAAGGTCGATTTCAAGCGCTTTCACATCTGGGTAGCGACTTTGAAATGCAGCACCCAATATCGCATTATTAATCTTAGCCTCAACATCTGGAAGATGAAGGTCAGCAGCTACGATATTGATTTTAGTATTATCCCGAGCAAGAAACTCAAGGATGTAGCGACCCACTTCTCCGATACCCACAATCAACACGGACGGCTTATGACTCATGACATTACCAGTGGAGGTGTAAGTTTAGCTGTTTGAAATTCGGAGAAAGTTATCCAAAACCCCGAGAAATCTAGTCCGAAGGCGCCGCGCCGAGGATTGTCAGGCCCGGAGTGTATAGCAAGACGCTCGACGAAACGCCTTCGGGCTAATTTTTTTAGACAATTCCATCATAAATCATTGCACCCCGTTTCAAACGTCAGAATAGTTCAAATGGCTGCAAGAGCCTGCTCAATATCAGCGATCAGATCGTCAACGTCCTCAATCCCTACTGAAAGTCGCAACAGGTTCGGCGGCACCTGACTCAGCGGACCCTCTACAGAGGCCCGATGCTCAACCAGGCTTTCAACGCCGCCAAGAGAGGTTGCAGATATGAACAGGTCCAGCTTTGTGGCTACAGCTTTGGCTTCCGTTGCACCCCCCTTTACACAGAGCGATAGCATCCCCCCAAATCCGTTCGTCATCTGGCGTTGGGCGATCTCGTGCCCCGGGTGACTTTTAAGACCCGGATACAATACCGCTTCCAGGCTTGAGTGGCCTTCAAAATTTTGAGCAATCTTCAATGCATTGCTCGAGGCGCGTTCAAATCTGATTGAAAGGGTTCGCATGCCGCGCAGCAGCAGCCATGACTCAAAGGCTCCCAAAACACCGCCAACATGCTTACGAATGAACTTGATTTCTTGCCAACGCTCATCGGTCTCCCGGGTTACCAAAATGCCGGCAGTTAGGTCGCTGTGTCCGTTCAGATACTTGGTGGCCGAATGGAAGACGAGATCAGCGCCCAGGTCCAAAGCCCGCGTCGTGATTGGCGTGGAGACCGTGCAGTCCACCCCAAGAATAGCGCCGGCATCGTGGGCCGCTTCCGCCGAGTCGGCAATGTCAATAACGTCCCACGTGGGATTAACGGGTGTCTCGATCCAGACGATGGCTGTTTTGCCGGGCTTGATCGCCTGTCGCAGGCCGTTCGGGTCGGTTGCGTCAAAGAGTGTGAGCCCGATATCACTTTTCTCGCCGATTCGTCTTAGCCAATCCTGCGCACCGTGGTACATAATCGTCGGCGCCACAATATGCTGCCCCATGTTAACAGTCGCAAAGACGGCGGTGATGGCGGCCATTCCGGACGAGAACAGTCTTGCCTCGGCGCCATTGTCAAGTTCGGCGATGAGATGCTCAACTTGATCATAAGTGGGATTCTGATCGCGACTGTAGGTATAATCGCCGATTAGTTCATAATCGTCGCCCCGGGCAAACGTTGTCGAGGGATGGATCGGCGGCGTAACCGCACCGGTCACGCCATCTACAAAGTGTCCTGCCTGGGCAAGAAGGGTACTAAGCGAGCGCTTTTTCAAATTATCCTCCTTATAAAGTGTTGCCGTTATCGCAATTGTCCGCACCTATATTCAACCGAACTCTTCCTTCTCACATTGGCGGCTACAGTCGGCCTCGCCGAGGGTTCAGGATCTAAAGGGACTCAAAGTAACCAACAGCTCGCCATTCGGTTTCGGGGTCGAGGCAGTGCCGAAAGAACACCCCAATAAAACACCCCTACCCGGAAAGTGCGGATAGGGGTGTTCTTTTAAACAAAGCCGTAATAACAGCTTAAAACGATTAGAGAATGCATCTTTCCCCACAAAATGACTAGTTTGCAAACTTTATGCCATTGGGATAAAAAATAGATTTCAAGTTCTGTATAAACCGCTACTTAACTAATCTAATTGTAGAGCATTATTGAGCATGTTATGCAATAAATTGCATTACACGGGGGAAAATTCTTGCACGACTTCAACATTCTTCTCGGGCGATTCTCACTCTTCTCAACTCCATATTAATCTTCTCGACTTTGCTCCACATTTCTACAACTGGTGGAGGTGACAATGCCGCCGCTTTAAGCGAGGTATTCTTTCCTGCTATTCCTGCATTTTTCAAGGAGCACCTGCCGCAGCAAAGGTCATTTAAAAATATCTTGACTTTTCTGTTAAATTTTAATAGTGTGAATTCTCAAAAGGAAAGTCAAAATGAAAAAAACTATCCCGCCACTTTATTATTCCGATTATTTAAAACTTGACCAAATTCTAAATAGTCAACATCCGAAGAGCCTGGAATATGGCGGGAAACTGGCTCACGATGAAGTTTTGTTCATCATTGTTCACCAGGCCTATGAACTCTGGTTTAAGCAAATCCTGCATGAACTCGATTCAGTCATTGAAATTTTTGAAGGCGACTATGTCAACGAGAAAGATGTCGGAATTTCGGTTGCCAGATTGAGACGCATCACCGAAATTCAAAAGCTGCTTGTGGATCAAATAGGAATCCTCGAAACCATGACACCGTTAGACTTTCTGGAGTTTCGGGATTATTTAATACCTGCTTCCGGATTTCAAAGTTACCAGTTCCGGCTCATCGAGAATAAACTGGGACTTGATCCTGACCAGCGTAAACTTTTTGAGAAAGGCGCCTACTACTCTCGTTTATCCCCCGAGCACCAGAAACTCATTATGAGTTCCGAACGCGGCCCGACACTTTTTAAGCTGGTTGAAATCTGGCTCGAACGCACACCATTTATGGATTTTAAGGGCTTTAACTTCTGGAAGAGTTACCAATCCGCCGTAGAAAACGCACTGAGAAAAGATAAAGAGATAATTGAAAACAATCCCACGCTTTCTGATAAAGTAAGAGAACAGGAGTTAAGCGAATTTGAAAAGACCGAAAAGAGTTCTACCGCGATATTCGATGAAAAAAAACATAATGACCTGGTGCAAAAAGGATTTCGCCGGCTTTCTTATCTGGCAACTCAAGCGGCGCTTTTAATTAACTTGTACCGGGACGAGCCGATACTGCATCTACCTTTCAGTTTCTTGACGACCTTAATTGATATTGATGAGCTTCTCACGACCTGGCGCTACCGGCACGCCCTGATGGTACAGCGCATGATAGGCACCAAAATTGGCACCGGTGGATCATCCGGCCACCAATATCTAAAAGCCACGACTGAAAGTCACAAGATTTTTTCGGATCTAACAAATATCTCAACATTTTTGATCCCGCGATCACAATTACCTGAGTTACCAACCGAATTAAGAAAAACTCTCGGATTTAATTACACGAAAAGTAAACCATGAAAATCGATCTTACAGGAAAACGCGCAGTCGTTTGTGGCAGCACACAAGGAATCGGTAAAGCAGTTGCTGTTGAGCTGGCAAATTTGGGGGCGAGCATTTGCCTCCTCGCCAGAAACAAGGATGCCCTGCGCAGGGTCAAAAAAGAGCTCAACAACTCTTCCGGTCAAAGTCACGATTTGATCGTAATTGACTTTATTGATGTTGACAGGCTTGAAGAAAAAATTCAAGAGTACATTTCTAAAAATCCACCCGTTCATATTCTCGCAAATAATACCGGCGGCCCCGCCTCCGGTACTGCTCTTAAAGCGGGTCTAGAAGAGTTCGTTCAGGCATTTTCAAATCATTTGCTCTGCAACCAGGTTTTAGCCAAAGCGCTGGTTCCCGGGATGAAAGAAGAACGCTATGGCCGGATAATCAATATCATCTCCACTTCCGTCAAACAACCCATCAAAGGGTTGGGCGTCTCCAACACAATCCGCGGTGCGGTGGCAAACTGGTCAAAAACCTTAGCTGAGGAATTGGGCCCGTTTGGAATTACTGTGAACAACGTGTTACCCGGAGCCACCCGGACAAATAGACTTGCTTCTTTAATTCAAACGAACGCGCAAAAATCAGGTTCTACTACTGAAGAAGTGGCCAAAATGATGAAGTTGGCAATTCCGGCACGGCGTTTTGCGGAGCCCGAGGAGCTGGCTTACGCCGTTGCGTTTTTGGCTTCTCCCTTGGCAGGCTATATAAACGGTATCAACCTGCCGGTGGATGGGGGCAGGACGGTGAGCTTGTAAAAAAAGTGTTGTTTGCATTATCGTGTTCACCTGTTAACATTTTTCGTTAAACTCAATTACCTCAAAGAATCTAACAAATTACTCAAAAACTCAAACATTTTATCAACAATTGGATAAAATCAGCAATTATATCAACGGCGAACTCAACACTCCGATTTCGGGGGACTACCTTGACAACACCAATCCGGCGACCGGTGAGGTCTACTCTCAAATTCCCGATTCGGATGAAAGGGACGTCAATTTAGCTGTTGCAGCTGCAGAGAAAGCGTTTGTTAAATGGTCGGTATCACCGGCTGAGCAACGCGCGAAAACCATGATGCGAATCGCCGACCTGATCGAGAAAAATCTCGATAAGCTGGCGATGGCAGAATCGGTTGATAATGGCAAACCTCTGGCCTTGGCCAAAAGTGTGGATATTCCCCGTGCCGCCAGCAACTTTCGTTTTTTTGCAACCGCGATTATGCAGTTTGCCAGCGAATCTCATATCATGGAACAAAGCGCCATCAATTACACCCTCCGCAATCCTATTGGTGTGGCCGGCTGCATTTCACCATGGAATTTACCGCTGTATTTGTTTAGCTGGAAAATTACTCCGGCTTTGGCGACCGGAAATTGTGTGGTCGCCAAGCCCTCGGAAATCACGCCGATGACCGCCTATTTACTCGCCGAGCTTTGTATTGAAGCCGGACTGCCGCCGGGGGTTTTGAATATTGTGCACGGTTATGGCCACAAAGTAGGCGCTGCGATTTCGGAGCATCCCAAGATTCCCATTATTACATTTACCGGCAGCACCAAAACCGGCGCCGACATTTCTCAAAAGGCCTCCCCCCTGTTCAAAAAACTGCATCTTGAAATGGGAGGTAAAAACCCAAACATTATTTTTGCGGATTGCAATTATGACGATATGCTGGAGACAACCCTGCAATCGTCGTTTGCGAATCAGGGTCAGATTTGTTTGTGCGGCTCGCGTATTTTTATTGAGCGACCCCTGTATGATAAATTCAAAAATGATTTCATTGCACGAACGAAAGATCTGAAAGTAGGCGATCCCCTTTCTGAAAACAGCAATTTGGGAGCGGTCGTTTCCCAGCCGCACCTGGAAAAAATCTTGAGTTACATGGCGCTTGCCCAAAAAGAAGGCGGCACGATTTTATGCGGCGGCAATCGTGTGAAGGTAAATGGCAGGTGCGAAAACGGTTGGTTCGTCGAGCCGACAGTGATCGAGAATTTGCCGTACGATTGCCGAACCAACCAGGAGGAAATTTTCGGTCCGGTGGTGACGCTCATGCCGTTTGATTCTGAAGAGGAGGTTTTGGTGCAGGCCAACAGCACGCAATACGGTCTGGCCGCAACCATTTGGACGGAAAATTTAACCCGGGCACATCGACTTGCGAACTTGCTGCAGTGCGGGATCATCTGGATCAATTGCTGGATGCTGCGCGATTTGCGCACCCCGTTTGGCGGCATGAAAAACTCGGGCCTTGGCAGAGAAGGCGGCGTGGAAGCGCTGCGATTTTTTACTGAGCCGAAAAATGTTTGTGTGAAGTTATGAGCAGCGAAATAACCAAAACTGAAAAAGCTCCAAAACCTGTCGGCGCTTACCCGCATGCACGCAAAGTGGGCAATCTGCTCTTTCTTTCCGGCGTCGGACCCAGAGAGGCCAGCACTGATAAAATTCCCGGCGTCAAATTGGATGAAAATGGCAACGTGACTTCCTATGATATCGAAGCGCAGTGCCATTCGGTTTTTAAAAATATCAAAATTATTTTGGAGGAAGCCGGCTCGAGCTGGGATAAGCTGGTGGATGTGACGGTTTTCTTAACCAACATGAAAAATGATTTCAAAACCTATAATCGTATTTATGCGCAGTATTTTAAAGAAAATCAGCCATGCCGGACCACGATTGAGATAAATTGTCTGCCGACGCCGATTGCGATTGAGTTAAAGTGTATAGCGACTATTTGAAGCAATGTCGAATTACGAATTGCGAATAACAAACCCTTGAAGTTTGATGTCATTTCGAAATGACAGAGCTTTTTGCGGAGTGCGACCCCGTCCCGACTTTCCTTGAATCTTTCATGATTATGAAGTCGGGACGAGGCGCACGAAGCCCGCGCAGGATCCTTTGCCCGTTTCTCAGGCAAAGAGCCGGAGCGGCCCTACAAAAACACTAACAAAACCACCTAATTAGATTAGGAGAAAGAAATGGCTAAAGTAATGCAACCGCTCGACGTTTTCAGCCTCATGGGATGGGTCGAGGAAAACAAAGAACACCTGCGGCCGCCCATTGCTAACGAGACAATTTTCAAAGGGAACGACACTTTTATTGTGATGGTCTCCGGCGGGCCGAACACACGCAAGGACTTCCATTATAATGAAAGCGAGGAGTTATTTCTACAACTCAAAGGCGATATCAATGTGCGGATTTATGTGGATGGGGAATTCCGCGACGTGCCGATCAAGGAGGGCGAGATGTTCTTGCTGCCGCCAAAGGTGCCGCACCAGCCCCAGCGCTTTGAGAACACCTACGGGTTAATCATCGAGAAGCACCGCCAGAAAGGCGAGAACGACGGCTTCCTGTATTTCTGTGAGAATTGCGACCACCTGCTTTATGAGGAATATTTCTTTTTAGAGGATATTGTCAAACAGTTTCCAATTGTGCAGAACAATTTTTATAGTTCCGAAGAACGGCGGACCTGCGACAAATGCGGCACGGTCATGGGGCTTCCCGATAATTGGCAGCAGAGTGTTTCGAAAATGGCGGAGGAGAATCCGTATGCGAATGACCCGCATGCGCCGGTTACCGGAAAGTCGAACTGAAAAAAGTGCTTGAGTGTTCATGTGCTAAAGTGGTTTACCGATCACCCTGAATGGCTGTTTTTTATCCGTTAACACATGAACACTTTAACACGTAAACACATAAACACCATGCTCAAAATCGATATTCACACACATATTCTGCCGAAAACCTGGCCGAATCTGAAGGAAAAATATGGCTATGGGGGATTCATCCATCTCGACCATCACAAAACCGGCTGCGCCCGGATGATGCGCGATGATGGCCACTTTTTTCGGGAAATTCAGGACAACTGCTGGGATGCTTCGGTTAGAATGAAAGAGTGTGACGGACATGGCGTCGGTGTGCAGGTACTGTCGACGGTTCCGGTGATGTTCAGCTATTGGGCTAAACCGCAGGACACTCTCGATTTGGCCAAAATTTTGAATAACCATATCGCCGAAATTGTGGCCGAACATCCGACTCGATTTGTTGGTCTGGGGACGCTTCCCATGCAGACCCCCGGGCTCGCCATCAGGGAGCTTGAACGCTGTGTGAAAGAATTGGGGCTGGCGGGAATTCAGATCGGCTCACATATCAATGAATGGAACTTAAATGAGCCGGAAGTTTTTGCTGTGTTTGAAGCGGTGGAAGAATTGGGCGCGTCAATTTTTGTGCATCCATGGGATATGATGGGCACAGATAAAATGCCGCAGTATTGGCTGCCGTGGTTGGTTGGCATGCCGGCGGAAACCTGTCTGGCAATCTGCTCGATGATCTTTGGCGGCGTTTTTGAACGGCTACCGAAGTTGCGTGTTGCTTTTGCACACGGCGGCGGTTCTTTTCCGGCAACGATTGGACGAATTGAACACGGCTTCAAAGTTCGACCCGATCTATGTGCGGTTGATAATAAGGTCAATCCAAGAGAGTATTTAGGGAAATTCTATCTGGATTCGCTGGTACATGAGCCGGCGGTTTTAACTTATTTGATCAATTTAATCGGAGCAGATAAAGTCGCCCTCGGCTCGGATTACCCATTTCCTTTGGGAGAATTGCAGCCCGGTAGAATGATTGAATCCATGGCGAATTTAGATGAATCAACCAAGGAATGGCTGTTAAGCGCTTCCGC
>SMXC01000278.1 GCA_004356825.1 Caldithrix sp. | reverse complement strand
TTCATGAGTAATGGTCGCACAAATCAGATTTATATCCAAGTTTGAATATTTAACGCTCATTTTTTGAATTTCACTGGCAATGGCGTATTTTGAGCTGTCACTCAAGGTGCGATTATATCTGTTGATGATAGCAATAATTTTGTTAATAGCTTTTTTTCGAGTGCTATCCGTCTCAATAGTCCCTTGATAGTTCAACACATGGCGTGTCATTCGGCTGAGTCTATCGTATTGTTGCTGCAATTTCAAGCCGTTATTGTGGGTAAAACTCATCACGGATATAAACATCAAAACCATGAAACTCATAAATAAAACCTTCTTAAACATGGAAAGCAAAAATGAAACTACCAAAGAACCATTACCTCCTTCCGATTTTGAAAAAGAATTCAATTGAATCGCGATTCAATCACAGTGCCTTCATTAAAAATGTTACTTGCGTTTAATTTATTTTGATGCAATACATTCTCTATTCCAAGTAACAACTGATCAATATCCAAGGGCTTGTTGAATAAAGAAAAAACGCCAGACTCTTCAGCTTTCAATTTTATTTCGGGGGTGCTGAATGCAGTCATAATAATTGAGACCAATGCAGGATACTGATGACTCATTTGATGCCACAACTCCAAACCTGACATCCCGGGAATCTGCAAATCTGATAACAGCAAGTCGGTTTTTCGGTCTACCTTTTTGATGGCTTCGTAAGCATCTTTCGCTAACACCACATCGTAGCCCTCACTTGATAAAATTTCTCCAAGGCCAAAACGTGTGTTGTAATCATCTTCAACTAAAAGGATAGTAGGCACAACTAAACCTCCGTTACTACTTTTACTTCCCCAGATTTTTCAGCTGCTACAACCGTACTTACTTTATGACCCAATAGCTCGTTCGCTAAATTTAAATAGCTTCGTGCTCCCGTGCAGTTTTTATCAAAGGTAATCACTGCACCCCCACGGTATGGAACTTCGGCCAATCGAATGTTTCTCGGAATCATGGTATCAAAAACCAACCCCTGCAATGTATACCGAATTTTTTCGATTACAATTCTAGTAAGCTTATTTCGCATATCCACCATGGTCAACAAAAAGCCACGATATCTTAAATCGGGATTCTGTTCATTCTTTATAATTCTTATAAGCTTCAGAAATCGCCCCAGAGCTTTTAGAGCATAGTATTCGCACTGGATTGGAATGATTATCGAGTCGGCTGCCGTCAGTGCATTAAACGTCAAATTCCCCAGAGACGGCGGACAATCAATTATAAAAAAATCGTAGTCTTCTTTAATAGGTTGCAACACCTTCTTTAATTGTATTTTCGGAGCAATTCCAATTAACTTTCTCTTTTCGCCTTCATCTGACCATAAATTTGTCGGGATAAAATCAAGATTTTCTTGCCCGGTGGCATGAATCGCTTTGGAGACCGGAACCTCTTCAATAAAAATATCTATAATTCCGGCGACAATATCATAACGATTGTGGCCAAAGCTTGCCGAGACACTTCCCAGGGGGTCCATATCTATCAATAAGACGCGATGCCCCAGGTAGGCCAGACTAGCGCCTAAGTTTACTGTCGTTGTCGTTTTTCCAACCCCACCCTTCTGGCTGGAAATAGCGATAACCTCTCCCATATCATTCCTTTAGTTGGTCATTCTGATAAACTTAGTTTTACATCAACAAGCAAATGCTGTACCATTTTTTACTTGTTCCCCTGTTTTCGCTCAATGTGGGAAGAGCGTAACCTCTCAAAAAGGTTTCGTCAAAGAAAATCAAAACCTTAACTCAATACGAAATTTTTATATCTATTAAAATGCTTAATAAGATTAATAAAAATAGAACATTTAGGAAGGGAAAAAACTGACGAAGATCCAAGCAGATGGCCGGTTTTAGGCCAATCAAATCAAGCGATACCGTAGTTTTTCATTTTCTCGCGAAGGGTAGAACGGGAGATCTCCAGAATTCGGGCAGTTTGAGACTTGTTGCCGTTATTTTTTCCCAGCACTTTAAAAATATGCTGTTTCTCCATTGCTTCTAAAGAGTCATCATCGTTTGCAAGGGAAGGGAATTCATTGGAAGGTGCTAATTTCGAAACACCGTCTCGTAGTTCCGGCAGGTGATCTAACAGGAGTGTATCCTCGCTGCACAAAATAACTGCTCTTTCGATCACATTTTTAAGTTCTCGAACATTACCCGGCCATTTGTAGTTCAGCATCCGTTCCTGGGTTTCGGGAGAGATGCCCTTTATCTCTTTGCCAATTTCTTTATTGTTCCGTTCAATAAACAACATAGCCAAAGGCATAATGTCAGCCTGCCTGTCCCGCAACGGCGGAATGTCTATGACCATCACTTTCAGCCGGTAATATAAATCTTCCCTGAAAATCTGGCGCTCAATGCAATCTTCAAGATTTCTATTTGTGGCGGCAATTATTCTCACATCGATCTGGATGTTCGAAGTCCCTCCGATTCTCCGAAAAGACTGGGTCTCGATGACACGCAAAAATTTGGGTTGCATGGACATTTGCATGCTGGAGATTTCATCTAAAAAAATCGTGCCGTTGTTGGCCATTTCAAAGAGGCCCTTTTTCAGAATCTTAGCGTCTGTAAAGGCTCCCTTTTCATGACCGAACAACTCGCTCTCCAAAAGGCTCTCCGGAATCGCGCCGCAATTGATTTTGACCAACGGCTTATCTCTGCGCCGGCTCCAGTTATGAACAGCATTGGCAACTAACTCCTTGCCCGTGCCGCTTTCGCCCTGAATTAAAACAGAGGTTTTGGGTGTTGATGCCACGATCTGGATCAGCTTTTTAAGTTCGCGTATCGGTTTCGTTTCTCCAAAAAGCTCATTATCGGGATACTCTTCTTTGCTCTTGAGTTTCACCTCTCTTTTAAGATCATGAGTCTCCAAAGCTTTTGCGACATTGAGCTTGAGCTCATCCAACTCAAACGGTTTCATTAAATAATCATAAGCGCCCATTTTCATAGCATTGACTGCTGGTTTAGGATCGGTTAAGGCGGTAATCATAATAACCAGAATATCCGGATCTTTTTCTTTGATTTGTTGCAGTAGCTCAATGCCATTAATGTCTGGAAGATTAATATCCAAAAGAACTAGGTTGATTATCTCTTTTTCAAGGACAGTCAAAGCATGCTCGCCGGTTAAGGCCAAGCTGACTTTGTTGCCTTCTTTTCTCAGCACGTCCCCCAGAGTCTGACCTAAGTCTTCGTTATCTTCTACGACCAGTATGTTTGCCTTTGACATAAACCTTATTCCTCCGTCGGTAACAAGAGCTTAAATCTCGTACCATTCTTTGCATCGCTGTCTACCTGGATATCTCCATGATGGTCAGCTACAATTCTGTAAACAATCGACAACCCCAAACCAGATCCCTGGAGTTTGGTGGTAAAAAATGGGTTGAAAATCGAATTCAGATCCCTCGAATCAATTCCCTCTCCGGTATCAGTTAGGCACACTTCGGTATAGAGAGAACTTTTGTTCTGAACCGGGGAAGACCGCCCACGCCGATCGACACGGCGCAGTGTCGTTACTTTAGGATAGGCTTCGAGCTTTAGCTCTCCACCTTTGGGCATGGCATCCAATGCATTTAAAAATAAATTCACAAAGACTTGCTCAAGCTGATGAAAATCTACGTGAACGAGGGGCAATTCAGAATGATAAGTCTCACTATATTTGACAGATTGTGACCGCATCCGGTTTTCCAATAAAGCAACAACTTCCTGAACTATTTCCGGGAAACGGTGTAAATTTCTTTTTGGCTGCCG
Source organism: Caldithrix sp. (assembly GCA_004356825.1). Lineage (GTDB taxonomy): Bacteria > Zhuqueibacterota > Zhuqueibacteria > Oceanimicrobiales > Oceanimicrobiaceae > Oceanimicrobium. The sequence continues at coordinate 4,307 of SMXC01000278.1, read as the reverse complement.
AGGTTTTGCATAAGAAAAGATCGTTTTCAGTAAATCATCCAGGCGATTAACCTGTCTGACGATCCGGGAAACGTATTCACGACGGGAATCATCGGGCTCGAGATCTTCCTCTAATGCTTGCGCGATTGTTTTGATACCGGCGAGAGGATTTCTGATTTCATGGGCAATCCCTGAAGCCAGAACCCCCATAGACGCCAACCTATCCATTCTCTGTACTTCAACCTGCATCTGCTTGATTTGCGTAATATCTTTGAAAGAAATTATCGAGCCAACCCGGCGATCTTGCGTATCGATTCTTGGCGTAACAGTAAAACCGATATAAACCCGATTACCTTCTTTGGTCGTTAGCGGCATTTCACGGTTCAAAAGTTCTTGATCCGGGTCATCAATGTTTGACAACAGTTTTTCACAATCTTCCATTGGGAAAACTTCATTTAGGGGTTTGCCAATGACCTCAATTTCCGAGTAGCCCAACACTTCCCCGGCACTGCTGTTAAAAGAGGTTATCTTATGATCGAGATTAACTGTAATTAAGCCTGAACTTATACTTTGTATAATGCTCTCATTGAAATTTTTTAACTCAACTATCTCCTGGCCAAGCTGTTTCTTCTCGGTAATATCCCGCGCAATGCCAACACACCCTACAATTTTACCTTTTTCGAATATTGGATTGATGTTAATGGAAAGATAAACATATTGGCCATTCTCTCTTTTAACCCGAACTTCAAAAATTCTTGAAAGACCTTTCAAGGTTTTCTTTACATTCATCTTGGCCTCTTGCCGGTCCTCAACCACAATCATATCGGAAAAATTTTTATCAATCCAATCTTCTCTATCTTGTTTACATATTGTGGATATCCGTCTGTTTATTAAAACGAACTTCGCATCTATATCTAAGGTGAAAATTAAATCACTGGCGTTTTCAATCAAGTCCCGGTATTTGTATTCTATGCGCTTAACCTGTTCTTGCAACTCCTTATTTTTCAATAGCAACTCATGTTGGGTTAAGACATTATCGATGATATTTAACAACTCACGATTGCCGAAGGGTTTCAATAGGAAATTGCTTAATCCTAACTCAAACAATTCCTGGCGTTCTGTCTCTTTTTCAGAAGCAGCCGTTAACAAAATAACTGGCGTATCTCGGACAATTTGATATTTTGAATTTTTCCTGAGTTGCTGAAAAAACTCAAATCCGTTCATATTAGGCATCATATAATCCAGTATGACCAGATCAGGTTTACTTCCCATTAGGGCAGACAAGCCCTCTTCTCCGGACATAACGGTGATGCAACCATATCCAGCACGCTTAACAATGATGCCGCCGATTTCAAGCATATCCGGATCATCATCTACCAGCAGAATTGTCTTTTTGTTATTATTCATGGTGCGGCTTTCATATAAAGCTTCCGAGTGAACTTAAGCAACTATTTGCTCAGTAATATATACCTCTTCCGTCATTTGTTCATTTTTGGGAAGAATTATAGTAAATCTTGACCCATGGCCCAATTTACTCTTAACCTTAATGATACCCCCGTGTATTTCTATAATTTCCTTTACTAAAGAAAGACCCAATCCAGAACCCGTGATATCCTGAACTTTTTCATCATCAGTAATTCGATAGAATTTATCAAAAATATGAGGAAGCGAATCTTCAGAAATGCCGAACCCGGTATCTTCAATATCAATTTGGAATTCTTGCTTGCTTTCAGTGATCCGCACAATCACCTGAGCTTTTTCAGGGCTATACTTAATTGCGTTTGAATATAAATTTAAAATCGCCTGTTCCATCATGTTTCGATCGGCGTAAATCGTCGTGACTTCCGGCGGGGCTTCCAACTTAACCCGGATCTCTTTTTTGTCAGCCAATTGTGAGTTGAAGTCCAAGACTTTTTCAACCAGCATCTTAATATCCACAGGAGTCTTTCTAACCTGGCTCTTTCCAGCCTCAATCTTTGAAATGTCCAGGAACTTGTTTATCAGCTCACTTAATCGGTTGGACTCCTTAAGAATGATCGAAGCATATTCTTCGGATTGATCACGAGTGACGGTTTTATCCAGAAGCAATTCACTAAAGCCTGAAATACAAGTAAGAGGCGACCGGAGCTCATGCGCAACCAGCGAAACCAATTCAGTCTTTAGTCGATCAATTTCTTTTTCATGTGTAATGTCCCTCAGAATCGTTGCTACCCCGATCAACCTTTCTTCCGGTTCCAATTCAACTCCAACAGCCCCGTCGTCTTCAATCCGGGAAGCCAACGCTTGCAGAATTACGGGTTTAGTTTCACCCACCGGTAACGTAGTGATCTCGATGGTTGCGCTTTTCTTTTCGCTATTTCTGCTAATTTCTTCTATACATTTAACCAATGTTTCGTCTTCAATTAAATCCCGAAGAGGTTTTTTTTCGCTATTTTCATCCAGATTAAACCACTTAATCGCAACTGAATTGATTCGTAGGATCTTATTATTCACATCCGTAACAATAACGCCATCCCCGATTTCCTGAAGAATCGTCTCAATTTGCTTTTTCTGAGACAGACTTCCCTGAATATGCTGCTTGCGAAATTCCTCAGTCATATAATCAAAAATTTTGGCCAGTTTGCCTATTTCATCATTAGAATTTATCGAAATCTTATGGTCGAAATTACCGCGAGCAATTTCAAGGGCGCTTTTTTTGAATTGCATGATCGGACGGCTGATTTCTTTGCCAACATAATAAGCACCAATTAAAGCCAGCAATAGAGTCAGAATTAAAAATCCGTAATAGACAAAGGGCAAATCAATTTTGCCGCCAACGCCATTGCCGGCATACAGAAAATATACCCAGGACAATAGGACTGGCAAAGCAGAAACGACAAATGCCATAAGAAATAACTTCTTGAAAATCGAACTGCTTTTTAGAAAAGGTAATTTCATGACATTTTTATGAATCCACAAAAATGAGGTTTCTACCCGCCTCTTTCGCGCGATATAATCGTTGATCTGCTTGACTGACCAAAGTGTCGAAATCTTCACCGTCCTCGGGAAAAGTTGCAACACCTGTGCTTATGGTCAGTTTACTGTCCAGCTGCGCGCTTTCACAAGCAAAACCATGCCCCTCGACTAGTTTTCTAATTTTTTCAGCCACGATACCCGCCGGTGATTTATCAGTTTCGATGAGAATGAGTGAAAACTCTTCGCCGCCGTACCTCGCAGCCAAATCAATATTTCGAATATTCGCTTTTAGTAAATATGCAATTTCCTTTAAAACGAGGTCGCCGGCGGGGTGGCCATTCTTATCATTATATTGTTTAAAGTGATCGATATCGATCATTACGACGGATATATTCAACTTGTGCCGTTGAGCCCGGTTTAGCTCTTGAAGCAAGTGTTCTTTGAAGTGTCGATAATTATATAAACCGGTCAACCCATCTGTAATAGAGAGGTGGCGCAACTCTTCTTTGGTCCTCAGCAGCTCAATAACCTTTTCCTGAAGCTCATCGTGCAAATGCTTGATTCGCAACAGCGACCGGACCCGAACGAGCAACTCTAATTTATTGAACGGTTTGGTTAAAAAGTCATCCGCTCCGGCTTCCATGCCTTTAACCTTGTCTTCCGGTTCATTAAGCGCAGTCACCAAAATCACCGGAATGAATTTAGTAGCATCGTCAGATTTAATTGCTTCGCAGACTTCAAAACCATTCATTTTAGGCATCATAACATCGAGTAACACGAGGTCAGGCTGGTGTTCCTTCACCGCCTTCATCGCATCATGGCCGTCTTTAGCTGAAACGACATTATATCCTTCAGCAGAAAGATATGTGACCAGTAATTGAATATTTACCGGAACATCATCGACAACCAGTATCGTGTTGCTCTTCAGCATGCTCACTTTAGGTTTATTTTTTGGATATCATTAGGATTTTAGTGGATTCTCTGCGGTACTTTGGCCTAAGAACCGTGTTGGACAAATTTCGGCGGGTTTATTCTTCCCCACTCTGATTAAAACAACTCACTCTGAAAAAACACGCAGAAAATTAGTTCGAAGGAAAACATTTCAACTATTTTCATTGAACTTCTTCCAAAGCTCATAAATAGTAAAACAGTTTGAAAGAGTCAAGATGGTCAGAAACCGGTCACTTTTGCTACAAAAAATACAATTTATAAACTTTATAGTCAAGCAATATTTGTTGAAACATGGTTAAAATATAGTAACATTTTGTAAGTAAAAAATACGCTAGCCAAAAAGGAGCCGGTTTATTAATCCTATATTACATCACAATTACCTCCCTATGTTCTAACTGAGTTAATTTAATATTTTTAGCGTA
>SMXC01000277.1 GCA_004356825.1 Caldithrix sp. | reverse complement strand
GTTGTCAGTAACCCGGATAAATCCGTTGCGGAGGAAGAGTCAAAACTTGAACAGGAATTTCAGGGGACCGTTAGATTTGTAAGTAAAAAGAAGGAGAAGAGAGAAAGTACGCTAACGTCTTCGTCACCAAAGACTCCTTACGAGAAGACTAAACTATCTGTGGCAAACAGAACAAAGACTATTTTAAATAATAAAACTGAGAAACCAAGGACTGCTTTAAGTAATAGACCCGGGAAAGCGAAGACTGTTAAACCTAATCTCTACTCGGCGAGACCGAAAGAGGCTAAGAAAGAGGTCAGGAAACCGGCAAAACCAACCTATTTTACCAAGAGAACACCTGCAAAAAGGCAGGTTATGCAGAAAAAAAAATCCGGGTCCGAGCTTCCGAAAGAAACCAAGCAGCAAACTCAGCAGTCGCAAACGCGGGAACTAAAAACTGTTGCTGCGGCCAGTGATTCCCAAAAACCCGGTTATTTATCGAATAAGAGAATTGCTTTACTGGGTTCGGGCGTTTTGATTATTGCAGCTATATTTTTGTTCAAAGTTGTCAGGGTAAAATACCGTAAACAAACTCTTTTCCCAACCCGGGTGATCGAGATTCAAGGAAAATTTGCTGTCATCGACCAGGGCGAAATGGACGGTATTAAAACTGACGATATTATTAGACTTTACAAAAAGACCGGCAGCCAAATTCAATACAAAGGAAAAATAAAAGTTAAAAAGGTTGGTGAAAACTATTCGGCAGTCGAAGTGACTAAACTTCAGCCGGGTCAGCATCTGGAAATCAGCGATGTTGGGTTTCGTAATCGCAATCATTTTGCGCTAGCTTTGAAGCGATTTCGCATTATCATCAGCTCAAGCCTGCGCGGTTTAGCCAGAGGAATTCAGTTTACAGCAAAGAACATTGAGGTCAAATCCGACCCATCACAAGTTGATTTGAAGCCTTCAGATGAAAAGCTTAATAATGATGTGAGAACAGTTGTTCCCCAAAAGCACCACGTGGTAAGAGTAACGCCAGAGCCGGTAACGACCGTTAAATCATTTAACAATTCCAGGCCCTGGGAGTTTGGCGGGGAATAAAATCACAATAGACTCAAGTTTGCATTTCAAACCGCCAAAGACTTTGCTTTTGGCGGTTTTTTTATTTATATTTTTGTATTCACCTTGTTCCGCCTCAACGCAGGAATTCAAGGGGGGCTTTCATTTTCACCCCGAGAGGTTTTCTTGTGTCACATATTATCATCGGCACGGCCGGCCACATCGATCATGGCAAGACAGCACTTGTGAAAGCGCTCACCGGAGTAGATACGGATCGCTTAAAGGAAGAAAAAGAGCGCGGTCTTACTATCGATTTGGGATTTGCTCACTTTGGTGAAAGAGCAACGATTATTGATGTGCCGGGACATGAAAAGTTTATCCGCAATATGGTTGCCGGAGTGAGTACTATCGAGATTGTTCTGCTGGTAGTTGCCGCCGACGATGGTGTTATGCCGCAAACCCGCGAGCATTTGGATATCCTGAAAATTTTGCAGGTCAAACAGGGAATTATCGTCATAACAAAAAAAGACCTGGTAGACGATGAGTGGTTGGGGTTGGTTGAGGATGATGTGCGTAATCTGATCAAAGGGTCATTTTTGGAAAATGCGCGCATGATTCCGGTTTCTGCAATCAATGGTGAAGGCATCCCGGAAGTCAAGGCGGAGTTAGAAGCCCTTTACTCGCAAAGAAAGTCACGACAGGATGGAGGCATTTTCTGGATGCCGGTGGATCGTACTTTTACCATGAAGGGTTTTGGCACTGTGGTAACGGGGTCGGTGCTTTCGGGACAGCTTAAAGTTGGAGAAAATTTAGAACTCCTGCCGCAAAAGCAGAAAGCCAAAGTTCGAGGTCTTCAAAGTCACGGACAAGCGGTTGAAAAAGTTTCTACCGGCGACCGGGCGGCAGTTAATTTGCAGTCGATTGAGAAACAGCAGATTAATCGCGGTGATGTTTTAGCCGCAGTCAATTATTTTTCATCTTCCCAGCGATTCGATGCACGATTGCAACTCTTGAAATCGGCGCCGCGTGCCCTTAAACCACGTTCGCGGGTGCGAATTCACGTTGGCACCACCGAAGTTATGGCGCGACTTTCGCTTATTAAAGTTTCGAAAATTGACCCGGGTGAAAGTGCCTTTGTGCAATTCCACCTCGAAAAACCTGCCAGCGCCCGCCGGCTGGACCCCTTTGTCATTCGGCAATATTCTCCGACCCTAACTATCGGCGGCGGGGTGATTCTAGATGCGAATGCGCCGCGGCATAAATTATCCGAGCCGGCGGTCCTGACGAAACTACAGGCGCTGGAAAAGGAGAATCCGGCGGAGGTCCTGGAAAGCCAACTTTTGTCTGCTCCATTTGTCTTACAGACCTTGGATCAATTGGCCAGTAAAATTGCTTCCTCACGGGAAGTGATTAAGGCTCTGCTCGGTGAATTGGAAAGTCAGGGAAAAGTTGTCCTTCTTAAAAAAGCCGGACAGGAGGCGGTGATTCACTGCAATAATTTTGAAGAAGCCAAAAACTTGGTACTTAAGGCAGCAGCCGATTTTCACAAAAACAATTCCGCGAAGTTAGGAATCCGAAAAGCAGAGTTTAAGAATTTTATTACCATTAAACTGGATCAAGCACTGCTGGATTTCGTTTTGCAAGATTTACAGAAGAACAATGAATTAAAGGAATCTTCAGGATTAATTAGGCTCACGACTCACAAGATAGAATATTCTCCTGAACAAGAGGACCTTAGAAAACAAATTGCTGAGTTGCTTTTTAATGAAGGGTATTCCACTTCCTCTGAATTGAAAATAGCTGAAAAACTAAAGGCTGATCAAAAAAAGGCTCGAGAAGTATTAAGTCTCATGATCGGATTAAAAGAAGTCATTCGTGCCGAGGGTAACATCTATTTTCATCAAAAACGAGTCCAGGAGGCCGAAAAAAAAGTGGCGGCCTACTTTGAGAAAAATAAAGAAATCACGGTCGGTCAATTTAAAGACCTATTAGGCGGCACCAGCCGGAAATACGCTTTGCCGCTGTTACTTTATTTTGACGGACTGGGGTTTACAGAACGAAATGGGGACGTGCGGGTTCTGGGTGATCGCTGAAAAAGAAAAGGCTAAGAATTAAATATCCTGGCCTGGTAGAAATTCGGTCAGTCTGATTATTCATAAATTTTCACCGCAAAGGCGCTAAGAATGTATCTGATATAAGAAATTCTCCTCTCAACCAGAGTTTTACTGAAAGAAGTGAAAAATAATGAATTTAATTTTGACTTTTCAATACTCTGCTTCTTTGCGGTTTATGAATTATTCAGGTTAGAAAAGTCTTCCTATACTTTCTCCGTCTGTGGCGGTCGAGTCCTGAAAACATAATCCCACAAAGGCGAACTCACCCCATAGCTGTAGTTCTCATCCTGATAATGATGCTTGCTGTGGTAGTGTTTCAGCCACAAGCCCATCTTTGTTTCCTTCATAGTAAAATGATGCGTGGCGTAGTGGATCATGTCATAAGCTAAATAGCCGAAAACGAATCCGGAGAAAATAGGGGCCATAGAAGCCCCGCCGAGAATTATCCAAAATAGTCCATAGAAGAATAGGGCAAGAGGAATACTTACAGCAGGCGGCATGACCAGCCGCATCGGGTCTTTTGGATAATCGTGGTGGATGCCGTGTGATAAATAGTGAATCTGTTGACCGAGTGCACTTTTGGGTTCATAATGGAAAACAAAGCGATGAATGATGTATTCCATTAAAGACCAGAACAAGACTCCGCTCAAAAACAAAAAAGGAATTAGACTGGTTTGAATGATTCCGGCTTTAAAAGTTGAAAATAAAAAATATAAGATAAACGGTAAATAGAGCACGATGGGCACCGTCGGGTGCACATGTGACAATTTCTCGATCAACTCATTTGAAAAAAGTCTTGGCGTTGTTTGTTTGTTGCTAACGTAATTTTTCGCCATTTTATCTCCCGATCTACTTCAAATTCTGAAAAACTAAACCTGTAAAAATATGAAATTATTAACTGATTGTCAAGAATTTTTTGCATTGTTTGTGGTTCACAGGTATTATGGTAAACCTCTGAAACTAAACGATGCAAAGATGAGGCATCCTTTTAGGAATATTTAGCTCCATCGTTACCTCTTCATTATAATAACCTGAGTTCGATATAAGAAATCAAAGGCCAAAAACTTACATATACCGTCATTCCGGCAATCTTTAACAGGCTGCTGCAAATAAGGCCTAAGCCACGGCTTGACACGGATTTCCACTGATTATCTGAATATTATTAAGGAAAGGTTCTATTTTTGTCAAACAATCTGTGAGAATCCGCGTTCATCAGTGGCAAAAAATGAATCTGCAACAGCCGGAATCTAGCTGTAATAACGACAAAATTTCTGCCTGCAATCCACAGGAATGACATTGGACGGGTCGTTTTTGGTCTTTGCTCCTCATTTTATTCCTTACGTCGAACTGACGTTAAATCAAACCCTCTTTGAGGCGGTTTAGAATTTCCCTTGCTTTATCAAGTCTTTTTTTATTTTTCAAAAGTTTACAAATCCAAGCCTCGTCGAAGATATTTAAGCTAAAGTATATTGAAGCTCGGCCACACCACCCAAGAAACTGGTTGAAAATTTTCTAAATTCTGGCTATATTAAAAATAAAGTCAGTTAGTTTTTTGCAACTTAAAAAATCCATGATACCAATCTGCCGCCAAAACGCTAATTTCATCAATTCAGCAAAAAGATAGGTGTTCTAACTAACTGTTTTTTCTACCCGGGAATGCATGGGTGCCTGGTGGCCTCCGCGGTCTTCAAAACCGTTGCGTCCTGACTATTCAGGATGGGTGGGTTCGATTCCCACACGTTCCCGCTATTTTATTAAAAATAAACACTTAGAAGCCCTTCTTGAGGACTATTTCTTGGGGTTTGTTTCTACCGATATTTTTAAATTTACTGCTTTGGTGGCAGATTGGTGGCATAAATTTCAAAATCTATTATTTCAATATAATAATCCTGGTGAAATAGAGCAAACGTTTTGACTTAAGTTACGTTATTTAGTTCAAACAAAACTGATGGCCTGGGAGGATTTGATAAAAAAATGAGGCATAAATGTTTAGTGAAGAAATAGAGTTATTCTGAGTGATTCTTTTGATACATAGACGATTTTAGTGAGCTTCTGTATTCAACTCGTACTTCCCTAACCCAAAAGTAGCTCCCTTCCCCACATGCACAAACTCACCTAAACGCAGTAACGGCAGCCAATCCCCTAAATCCCCTCGCAGGGTCACCTCACCCAAAAACCCACCCAGCTTCATGCGCGTTTTTTGGCGATTGGAATAACGCTCCCAATCATGCCAACGCAAGTTCTTTTCGGCAATTTCAATTTCATTAGCGGCCTCAAGGATGGGCCGCCAGTCCCACTCGATTTCCTGCTCCGGCATGTGAAAGTAGGCCAGGGTACAAATACGGCGCAGAAGATTGATAACAAGCTCCCGAAAATCGATGTCTCCGGTCAATCGGCCGTTGGTTTTTATGCGTGTCGGAGTTAGAAAGCGCAGGGACAAAAGCTGAGAAGAATCTATCTCTTTGTTCAGGGTGTCTTTCGTCATGGATTGGAAATCACCGCTGATAGTTTTGCTGGCACCGTCGTAGATAACCTGCCACTCATCGCCAAAGGCAGCAACCTCTGTTAACCTGAACTTGCCCTTACCGCGCCCGATGCCCATGATGCCGAGCTGGTCAAAAGTGTAAATGAAATATGGCAGGTACTCCACCGAACGGCCGATAAGTACTAAACCAAACTCGAGCGACTCTCCTTTCTCATACACTCTTTTATTGTCTAACGGCGGCTCAACGATAAACGGCTGCGGTCCGGTTTTGACCCCGCGCATAAAAGGCGGCGCTTCGCCGGCAATTGGGGTCTCAAAAAATTGCGGGTAGGGGCACTTTAACTGCAACAAACAAGTTTCGCAGGGAATGGGACCCATGGTGCAAACGACTTTGCGAAATGAATGACCGAAGCCACCCCGCAGAGTGGAACCTTTATATTCCGGTAAATAAAGCGTTTCCAGAGCTTCGAGGGTGAAGCGCAATTTGGCAAGACGCAAATTTGGCAGGTTGAGTTGCAAATCAATCCCTTCTGTTCAATCAGGTCTATTCCCACTTTGTGTGTAAGATGGGTTTGAAGGTGACGCTAGATATAAATTGACTGTCTCAATCCCTTCTGTTCAATCAGGTTTTAGAGTGAACTCATATTTAGCACCAGGAGTTAATTCCTTTGGTAGTTGAAGTCCATATTTCCCCAATACAGAATCAGATTTTTTATTCTTAACATAGTATTTCTGCGGATCGTGAATAGTCAAGACTTTTGAGATAAGTCCTTCACTAACTCCCCAGATTTTGAAATTTCCAGCTAATGCTTTATCATATCGAATTTCTATATCATTTTTCTCATCACAAATCATTCTTAATAAACGTGAGAACTTTTTTATTTCCAGTTTAATTTTTGTTTTCGGTATTTCGATGAGTCGACCTAAATCCCATAGTTTAAAAAAACGGTCAACATCAATTTTGGCAAATTTTGGATAATCCAAACTAAGTTTAAGTTCTTCTACAGCCCTATTTTGTTTCTTCTTTACTGCCTGATATTCTTTATTCGCCCTGTACTTTTTTAACATTTTCACCAAATCCGTGCGCTTTTTTTGATTCAGCTTTATTTCTTCATTGAACTTATTTTTCTCTTTTTTGACAGCATGTTCATCTGCTTTTTTCCTTTCAACTCTTTTATTGTAACTAATCGTATAATCCATTATAAATGAGTCTGTCAAAGGTTTTGAATCTTTTCTCAGATTTTCAAACCACATTAGTAGTTCTCTGCAATTTCTTTGATTCTCAATTTTTATTGATATTTCAATATTTTTATAAAACCCACCAGCTGTACAATTGGCAGAACCAAGAAATGCCGTATATTTACTGCCTTTTCGAACAAGATAAACTTTTGGATGATAAAACTCTTTTTGTAAAATAAGGTTTACCGAAAGCTCATGTGAAAATTTTAGTAATTGTTTCAATGCTTTCGGTTCTGTTGGAAGGTTAATACCTACGAGATAATTCTGTTTGCATTTTTTCGAGATATTATCATTGATGAATTTGAGCCCATAGGAAGTAATCAATGCAACAGCTACCCAAATTTCATCTGCTTTTTTTAGTACCTCTTTGAGATCTGGCGCTAGTGTTTGAATTATAGTCATATTACATTTTTCTTTCAAGAAGAAAGCGGGACTCCTGCTAGCATCGGGCACTATCTAAATCAGGCTCATTAATCATCAATTCACCGGAGCAAGCTCATTTTTTTTACTTGGGTAAATGTCCCTGCACTCAATTGGTAGAGATAAATACTACTCGCGACAGGACTGCCCTTTTTATCTTTCCCATCCCAACTAATTGAGTGAAAACCAGCATTGTATTCCTTGACTGAGAAGGTACGAACTTCCCGCCCAGTCGCATCAATATCTCAAGTTCTTTCTGTTGCAGGAAAATTTGAGCCAGTAACTGCTTTTTTGACTTAGACAGATTGATGATTAGACCGAGAAAAAAAGTGAGCAATGAGAACATGCAACCTCCTGAAAATTAAACATTATCGATTTTCAGGCAACTTTTTCAAGGAATTTTCATCCTGGATAGAGTTTTTCACCCCCACGGGTTAAACTGAACAACAATGAGATCCGTACAATTCTTAATGTATTCATGGATTCAACTAAATTTAAAATAATCGAAAGATAAATCTGCTGATCGTGTAAGAAAAAGAAAAGATGAACGTATTCACCCCAACTTGAGAACCGATTAAGCTTCCTACCAAAGGGGTGACAATTAAATCTACCGCACTGGGTGGTTGCTTCCAGGCTTCCACTGTGTATTCAAACAAGGTACTCTGTAAAACTGTAGCAAAGAAACTGGCTTTATTTGAGAACCCAAAATTTTTGAAAAAGACGAAAGCACTAGCACCTGCAAGCGGATGGCCGATATAATTAGTAATCCAGTCATCACCATCGGGTATTTTAGGGAGGTTTGTAATATTCTTAATCCATCTTTTAAAATTAGATTTGCGAATGTCCTTACCTACTTCGCGATCGATGGTGAAGACAAATACCCATTGAAAAGAATAGTACAAAATAGAACTTTGAAGGTACCCGAACTTTTGACCATTTTTTGCTAACATTAAATTGGTGTTGAATGACCTGAAGATATCATCTGTTGTTTCGGGAGTTCCTTGTGCTAAATTCCAAGTAAACAATAATAAAATCAAAGTAGACATACATACCTGGTACAATACTCTCTTTTCCATAATCATCTCCTTTTTATTTGAACTGAGTTCAAGTAATACGTGCGACTTTTAGTAAAAAAGGGTTAATTGCTTTTGAAGTAATTAATTCTACCCAAGAAAAGCTACTAAGAGGAGCACCGGAATGTCCTATAAGCAACTAACCCTTGAGCAAAGATACAAAATTTATGGTTTACTTCATATAAAGTCCTTTATTAATATATGCTAATGAAATGGGTAACCGCGTAGCGGTGAAATGTTTCTAGAAAAACAATTTAATCAAAACTAACCTCGTTAGGGGTGATATATTTTTGGCTGTTTGAAGTCAGCTGTGGCTCCACGTTTCTGCAAACTGTCAATAAATTCTTCTCCCCAATTTTTCATTTTCGCTGCAAGCCGTTCGGTGCAATCGCAGTCCAGACACGCCCAGGGTTCGCTGCCATTTAGATCTTTGCATTTTTCTTTGTTATGTGCGTTATTAATGTCGATTATTTCGAAATATTCTTGCCAGTAAGGAAGTTCTTCCTGCAACGGTTCGGCACAGAAACAAACCTCTACCCAGCGGGTTTCGCCATTTTCGAGGTGGCGGGCCTGGTACATATCCCGCAAGTATTCACCGCCGGCAACTGAGCCTTTACCCAAAGCGCGGGTTTGAATGGCTTGCAGCAACGCATTTTCCTTGCCTGGTTTTAGCTTTGCTTTAACTAAATAGCGCACTTTTTACTCATGATTTTTTTCTGACTTAGCCCAAAGTTCTTTTTTTAATAATCTTCCCCACTTGCGATTGAAGGGATGAACCCGCTTGACTTCAACACCTTGCGAGTAAACAGGCCGGCCTTCATTTGCCCATTGAAAAATAGAGCCTTCCAGATTGTAAACATTTTTGAAGCCGAGTTCCTGAAGATTAACCGCCAATTTCGAAGAGCGGTAGCCCACTGAGCAGTAAACAACAATGGGATGCCCGCGATTCAAATCACGAGTGGCTTTCAGCACTTCTTGCTCTGAGCCGGCAAACTTTGCTTCCGGCAAATGGCTGGTCTTATATTCCGCCAACGCTCTCGAATCGAGCAGCAGGGGCTTTGTGGTATCCGATACACTCAACCAAAGCGTCAGCCTTTCTGTCGATAGTTGAGCCACGCTTGGAAACTGCTTTCTAATTTTCTCTTTGAGAGAGGGCCAATCAAGATCTTGCGCAAGGAATGATGAATACGCAAAGCACAAATTGGTGACACTCAACCCGATTGTTGATAAATACAAAAAAAATCGCATAAATTATCCTCGTAAATTGTAAATCGCAAAAAAGATAGATCACAGAAGCATAATATGCAATTAAAAAGATGGTGCATAATTTAGAGAGGAAAGCTGCTTTCGTGGAATTTCGGCTCGTAACCTTGAGCGAATGTCATAACAACTGAACGTGGCGTCAACACTCGAACGGATATCTCTCCCGGAACAGAGAGATATGATTCATATCTTTGCGGCGACCCTTTAATCACTCTGTTTTTCCCCAAGGCAAAATATTGATTGGCAATCTTCGGTAGCATGAACATGGTACCAATTGGCAAATTCCTTAATAGTTCATGGTAAAATACCTTCGCTTTATTTTTCGAGACCCTTTCATTGTGAAGAACTTCATCGATGTTTTTTATCGATTGCCCCGTCACCAGGTTTGGATTGGCTGCCATCCACAACTCTTTGAATTTTCTGAAATCCTGCCTGCAGCATTCGCCGCATGGCCGGTGCCCTGCCGCAAAAGCGGTGACTTCGTCCAGAAAGAAAAGTTCGGTCCAGCTGTTGGGCGGCATGATTGGCCGATGCCGTTCTTTAAATTCCAGGAGGCAGGTGATCCAGGCTTTGAGTTGCCAGGAGCGCACGATTTTCCTTTCTGGGGTGTGAAGCCTGCCCCGGTTGCCCATCAAGGTTCCCCGGGATGAGGTGGCGATAAATTCGCCGTTTGGGGTAACTCTGTTTTGGTGAGGCATACCTCGTCCAGTGATTCCTAAAAACCTGGCGATATACGGTGTTAGGGTGCTCAGGTATTAAAGTGTTTAGGTATTTTATCAAGTTGATTCATTTCAAGATACTAGCACCCAAACACCTTTTACCCACACTGCCACATTATTTCGAAAACGGTTACTAATTACCTGGAAATCTGCTCAGGCGTCGGCTATTTTGTGTGCAGTTATTTTGTGATAGAAACAAACCAGAGCAATTCCAATAGGTAAGCTGACGGCTACCCACAATAATGGAATTTGTTCCGTACCCGCGAGTTCAACCCCGGCAAATTCGGGCGTTTGGTACAAAACATAAATCGCTAGAAAATTGTTGGTAAAATGCGCCGTCATGGCTGGCAACAGGCTTTTGCTTCGATAGTAAAAAAATCCAAACAGAACGCCCATCAAAGCGAGCGTGATCAGTCCCAAGGGCTGCATGTGGAACAAGCCGAAAATAACGCCGACGATGATGACGCTTTTGCCACGGGTCGTGCGTTCGAGCGTCCGTTGCACATATCCCCGAAAGAAGCCTTCTTCACAAATTGCCGGAGTAATTGCCACTACCAGAACCAGCCAGAAAAACTGCGGCAGGGAATCGGCGGCAAAGAGCCGGGAGTTGACTTCGAGAAGGATATCCGGAATATCCATCCAGCGGGTTAGCTCCGCGGCGATGAATGTTCCGGCTGGGACGAAAGCCAGCGTCGCAAATATTGCCAAAACGACTTCCCAAACTGAGCTGCTTCGCCATCGCATATAATCCAAAATTTTGGCGGTATGCCAGCGTTTCACCAGCCAAAACGCAGGCAACAGCATAAACAAATATTGGGAGAGAACCACTGCCGCCAGAATCGGATCAGCATAAATTTCCATAGTGGCCGCGATTTTTTCTAAAAAAGTTTCAGCCTCGTCTAACGCTCCGGTTTCGGCTCCGCTGAACGCCATAAAAACGATGGCGAGAAATGTTTGGGCGTAAAAATACAACACCCCAATTCCGAGCAAACCCAACACGGCGGCGGTATTGGAGCTTCGTCCTTTGCCTTCCCAGCTTCCCTCGTAATTTTCTTCCGATTCGATTGAACTCATGGTTTGCCTTTATTTTTTTTAGCCACCGATTTGCACTGATAAAACACGGATTCAAAAAAATGGAGACCCGTTTCGTTTTTTCATTCCGGCCTATTTCTGGCCGGCATGACAGACCGGGAATCAAATCCTAATAAATTTCCATTCGTGGCAATCAGTGAAATCCCTGGCTTAAATTATGGGTTGCGGTTTGGGTTTTGGGTGTACATCAGTTATCTTTGGTTAATTCTGATTCGTCAGCTTCAGAGGTTTCGCCAAATTCTCCTTTGCGGGCACGAAGGTCAAAGTACATCACCACTGTGATTAGCGGAGTGATGAGCAGGCCTAGAATCGAGGCAAAAGCGATGTAGAGTACAAATTTAAC
>SMXC01000276.1 GCA_004356825.1 Caldithrix sp. | reverse complement strand
TAGTATTATATTAATTTTCAAATTAAAGCGTTTAAATCAATAGAAATAAGATATTTCCCAAGTAATGAACAGTGACCGACGAAGAACTGATAAAAAAAACACTCAAGCTGGCGGAAAGAGGGCGCGGCAAGGTTAGCCCGAACCCGTTGGTCGGTGCGGTCGTTACAAAAAATAATGAGATAATTGCCGAGGGTTTTCACCGGGAGTTCGGGGGCGTTCATGCCGAAGTGGCAGCGCTTGATTCCGCCAGGGAGGATGTCAGCGGCGGAACTTTGTATGTTAATTTAGAACCCTGCAGCCACACCGGCAAGCAGCCGCCCTGTGTTGACCGAATCAAAAAGTCCGGGATAAAAAGAGTCGTCATTGGGACGTTTGATCCGAATCCTCTCGTGAATGGCAAAGGTTTCTCATTTCTTCGCCGAGGTTTGGAGGTTCGAGCCGGGGTTTTAGAAGCAGCCTGTCAGAACTTGAATGAAGGCTTTTTTAAGCATGTCACAACGGGGCGTCCGTTGGTTACGGTGAAAATTGCCCAGACGCTTGACGGCAAAATTGCTAGAGCAGACGGCAGTTCTAAATGGATAACCTCCGAAAAATCGCGGCGGCTGGTTCACAGAATGCGCAGCCAAAATGATGCGGTTCTGGTGGGTATTGGCACTGTTTTGAAAGATAGCCCAAGATTAAATGTACGACTGGTGAGAGGTCAGGATCCCAAACGAATTGTTCTCGATAGCACCTTGAAAATTCCACTAAACTCAAACTTTTTGACTAAACCTTTAGTTGAGAAAACAATCATTGCAACCACTTCGGAGGCTTCAAAAGAAAAAATCCGCAGTATTAAAGAGTTGGGTGCAGATGTTTGGACAATTAAAAAGGATTCCAAATCCCGGGTTGATTTATCAGAGTTGTGCAAAAAAATGGGCAGCGAGGGGATAACCAGCGTTTTGGTAGAAGGAGGGAGTCAGATATTTTCAGCTTTCCTGCAAGAGAATTTAGCTGACAAAATTGCGATTTTCATCGCTCCGAAAATATTTGGCGAGGGTTTAAGTGCGGTTCATTTTAACGGGATTCATTCTTTGCATGCGAGTATTAAGCTGCATGAGTTTGATAAACGAAAAGTCGGCGATGATGTGTTGTTGACCGGGCGAGTTAATTAAAAAAAACTAAAATGTTCACCGGACTCATAGAAGAAATCGGCGCAGTTGAGCAAATTCAAAAACATCGAGGAACGCTTCGATTTACTATTTCTGCAAAGGAAGTTGTTAAGGAGTTGGCCATCGATGACAGCGTCGCCTTAAACGGGGTTTGCCTCACAGTTGTTGAATTCTCGAAGTCAAACTTTCAGGTCGAAGCCGTTGAGGAAACGCTAAATAAGACAACACTCAGTTCCCTGAAAAATGGAAATCAGATTAATTTAGAACGCTCTCTGAGATTTTCTGATCGCATGGGCGGCCATTTCGTACAAGGACATGTGGATGCAGTCGGCGAAGTCACCGCGGTGCAGAAACAGGAGGGAGGGATTCTGCTTTCGTTAAAATTGCCTTCGCATTTGTTGAAATATGTAATCTCCGAAGGTTCGATTGCAATCGATGGCGTAAGCTTGACGATCGCACGCCTGAAAGAAAATGAGATCACGATTTCTCTCATTCCGCATACCCTTGAAAAAACGACGCTGGCGAATTTAAAAGTAGAGGACAACGTTAACATCGAAGTGGACTTAATTGGCAAGTATGTTGAAAGAATCTTAACCAGGCCGAATCAGAGTAAGATTTCTGAGGAATGGCTGCAAGAAATGGGTTATTCATGACGCGGCAAAGCCGCACGGGCAAACGCAAGATGGAACTTGAAAGGAGAACTCTATAAACATCTTTCAACCTATCAGCTTTCAGCGGTCAGCATTTAGTCTTTTGAAGCTGATAGCTGACTGCTGAGAGCTTGTGACATTATATTTGCCTGGAGAAATTCTTTGCACAAAAATGCGAAACTTTATTGGTAATAATAAATATGTTTGACAACATCAAAGACGCTATAGAAGAATATAAACAGGGCAATATTTTAATCGTTGTTGATGATGAAGACCGAGAGAACGAAGGCGACTTTATCTTGGCTGCGGAGAAAGTTACCCCCGAAAAAATCAATTTTCTGGCTAAACACGGTCGGGGTCTGGTTTGTGTACCCATGACCGGCGAGCGCATCGACGAGCTCGATTTACATCCCATGGTTCCTAATAACACAGAAAGAATGCGAACGTACTTTACTGTCTCAGTCGATGCTAAGAAAAATACCACGACCGGTATTTCAGCTTTTGACCGCACAGAAACAGTTAGGGTCTTAATCGACCCGAAAACCAAACCTGACGAGCTGATGCGGCCGGGTCATGTTTTCCCTTTAAGAGCACGGGATGGCGGCGTTTTGGTTCGCGCCGGTCACACGGAAGCCACAGTTGATTTTGCGAAACTAGCCGGACTGAATCCCGCAGGAGTACTTTGCGAGATTCTTGATGACGACGGCAGCATGGCCCGGGTTCCAAGATTAATGGAACTTGCGCAGAATTTCAAATTGAAAATTATTACCATTAAAGACTTAATTGAATACCGCCGCCAAACTGAAAAATTGGTCACCCGAATTGTCACAACAGAATTACCCACCGAATTTGGAAAATTCAAATTACATCTTTACAGCAGTGAAATTGACGAACAACACCATCTGGCAATTGTAAAAGGCGACGTGGACTCAGGGAAGCCAACTCTTGTTCGCGTGCACTCGCAATGTCTGACCGGTGATATTCTTGGGTCACTGCGTTGTGACTGTGGGGAGCAATTGCGTCAGGCCCTTAAAGTAGTTGAAAAAGAAGGGAGTGGCGTGGTTTTGTATATGCGCCAGGAGGGGCGCGGCATCGGGCTGGAAAACAAACTCAGGGCTTATGAATTACAAGATAAAGGCAAGGACACGGTTGAAGCGAACGAAGCGCTGGGGTTTAAGGCGGATTTAAGACACTACGGTGTTGGCGCGCAGATATTGTATGATCTTGGAATCAGGAAAATTCGTCTCTTGACCAATAATCCGAAGAAAATAATCGGCCTGTCTGGTTATGGGCTTGAAGTCGTTGAAAGAGTAAAAATCGAAATACCCCCCAACAAAGTTAATAAAAAATATCTTGCCACTAAACGCGACAAACTTGGGCACCTTTTGACGTTAATCGATGATGAAGCCGAGCCGGAAAAGCAGGAACTTTTAATCACTAATGTGGAATCGAAAGCATGAAAATTTATGAAGGCCAGTTATCCGCTAAAGGCAAACGGTTTGCAATTGTAGTTGCCAGATTCAACAGTCTAATTACTAAGCAATTACTCGAAGGAGCACTTGATTGTCTGAAAAGACACGGTGCTGTTGAAAAAGATATTGAAGTCGCCTGGGTGCCCGGTTCATTTGAAATACCGGCAATGGCGCAGGCCATGGCCAAATCCAAAAAATTTAGTAGTGTTATTTGTCTTGGAGCGCTTGTTCGCGGGGCAACGCCTCATTTCGACCACATCGCCGCTGCAGCTACAAAGGGGATCTCACAGGTCGCGCTTGAAACCGGCGTTCCTACAGCCTACGGTGTGATTACCGCCGATACTTTGGAACAAGCTATTGAGCGCGCAGGTACAAAAGCCGGGAACAAAGGCCGGGACGCTGCCCTTTCTGCCATTGAAATGGCCGACCTCTTTGATCAACTGATTTGATATCAAACGGGATGTTCAGACGTTTTCTTTTCTTACTAACTTTTTCACTAATATTTTCGAAGCTTGGTTATGGGCAAGTTCTTGGCTGGCAGAGTTTCACCAGCGTTGGAACCATTGGCGACATTGCGATTGGCGCGGGCTCGGTCTGGGGCGGCTCAAACGGCGGCGGGTTGCTGCAATTCGATTTAACTACCGAGATGATTTCAAAATTAACAAACACAGACGGGTTGAGCTCTAACGAAATTGTGGCCGTTGAAATTGATAAACATGGGACAGTTTGGATAGGATTTTTCGATGGTTTGCTGAACCGCTATTCGCCCGAAAGCCAAAACTTCGAAATAATAGATGACTACCAGAATCAATCCATTTCGGATATCGTTGCTTTTGGAGATTCTTTATATATTGGATTGGATATCGGTGTAAGTTTATATACAATTGACCGGCGCGAAGTTAAGGAAACCTACGTTAACCTGGGTCTTTCGTCCGGCGGGAATATCGAGAAAATAGGAGCGAATTCAGTTACTATAAATGCACTGGATATCTGGGTGTCTACCGATAAAGGAATCGCCCGGTCATCATTGGATTTACCAAACTTGCAAGCCCCTTCTAGTTGGACTCAGTTTACGATGAGTTCAGGCCTACCTTCAGACCGTATTAACGAATTGGTTGTGTTAGATGGCACTCCGTACGCGGCCACAATTTCCGGAGTGTCACGCTTAATCGACGGCCGGTGGATGGATGCAGGTTTATCAGGAACGAATGTGCTCGCGATCGCGATTTTTGAAAATACAGTTGCCTCAATCACCAAAACCGGCGTTTTTTTGTTGGCTCCTGCAAGCGACCAGTGGCAGCGAGTGGGCGCTTACGGCGACGTTACCGCTTTCGATACGGACGGTCAGGGTAATATATGGATTGGTCGGAAAGATTTAGGACTGGCTCGGTACAACGTGGACGATGGTTGGCGACTGGAGACAATTAACAGCCCGGCCAGCAATAATTTCAGCAGTCTGGCTTTGGACTCAAAGGGGAGGCTTTGGTGCGCTTCCCAGGTCGGTGGGGTTCACATGCTTAATGAACAGGGTGATTGGCTCAATTTCTCTATAGAGTCCGGCTTAACAAAAAATGACCATCGGGTCGTGATTGTTGATTCGCAGGATCGTGCCTGGGCAGGCAGTTGGGGCGGCGGCATCACAATTTTTGAAGTGACGGAAACGGACACTTTGTTAACCAAGATAGATGCGAGTCAGGAAATTCTCGCCGGAGTCAGTATTGATCCGAACTTTGTTTTGGTGACGGATATGACTCAGGATGAATTCGGCAACATTTGGATTGTCAATCGCGAAGCCGCTAACGGTCAGGTGATTCCTGTGCGGTCCGAGGAAGGAGATTTCTTTTATTTTTTATCAACCGTTGATGAAATTGGTACTCGTTTCGTCAAACTCCTGGAAATAGATCGAATTAATCGCCTTTGGATTGGAACGGAAGACAGGGGCATCAAAGTGATCGATTACATGGGTACTCTATCTAATAAAGTTGATGATAGATTCGACCAGGGGTTGGATAACACAGAGGGCTTGCTTTCCAACAAGATAACCGCGCTTGCCGAAGATAAAGACGGCATTATGTGGATTGGTACCGAAGCCGGTCTTAACTTTTGGCAAGGCCAGGTAGGGAGGCGAACGGGACTCATTAACAGCTTCGTGAATACGATCGGAATCGATGGCATTAATAATAAGTGGATCGGCACCGCAAACGGCATTACTGTGCTTAGCAATGACGGAAGAACTCAGACTGATTATACCACCGGTAACAGCCCGCTGGTGAGCAACAACATTCAGTCGTTTGCATTTAACGAGGAAACCGGAGAGGTTTGGATTGGCACGACCAATGGCTTGTCACGATTTCAGACCCCATTCACCGCACCCAAAGAAAATTTGAACCAGTTGACCGGATTTCCAAATCCCTTTATTTTAGATGGTTTTGGTGATCATTTTACCATTACAAATCTGGCGGCGAATACAAGCGTTAATATTTACTCAATTTCCGGCATCAAGGTCAAAACTTTTAAGTTGGATGATGTGCAGGGAAAAGGACAGATTGTCTGGGACGGTAAAGATGACGACGGCAATTTTGTAGCAAGCGGTATTTATGTGTATTTAGCATTTACGAATAATGATATTTCCGCAACGGGTAAGGTTGCGTTGGTTAGAAGATAGTAGTTCTAAGCTTATCATCAAAAGAACATGTTAAAAACCCTCTTAATTAAGAATTATGCTTTACTTGTAGACGAAGAAATTCAGTTCGGCGATAAACTGAATATATTGACCGGCGAAACCGGCGCCGGCAAGACTATCATTCTAAATGCGTTGGGAACGATTTTGGGAGATCGCGTCAATAACTCTTTTGTCCGTGAAGGTGCTTCAAAAGCGATCATTGAAGGGATTTTTCGAATAGAAGAAAACGTCCTATTGTTGAATTGTCTCGAGAAAAATGACCTGGCGCTCGATGACGAACAGATGATCTTGAGACGAGAAATTTTTGACAACAATCGTTCAAGGGCATTTGTTAATGACACACCGGTGCAATTATCAACCTTGCAGGAAATTGGCGAGCTCGTGGTTGATTTGCATGGACAACACGATCACCAGTCTTTGTTAAAAATCAAAAACCATTTAACATTCTTGGACGAGTTCGGTTCGCTTGAACCTGAAGTTCAAGAGGTTGCCGAGTCGTATCAAAAACTTCAAAAACTGATGGCCGAATTGAACGAGTTAGAAAATAAGCAGGAATCCGTAAAGGAAAAAAGAGAGCATTATACTTTTCAAATAAATGAAATTAATAAAGTCGACCCTTCGCCGGACGAGGAAAAAGACCTCCTCAAAGAAGAAAATGTCATTCAAAATAGGGAGCGCCTTTTCAATTTAACAAATGAGTTTTTTGGTATATTATACGAAGGGGATAATTCTGTACTCGAGCAACTTGGCCGGGTTACCAAAGGTCTTCGAGAACTTCAAGAAATTGATGAGGAGTTTCGAGTCATTCAGAGTGATTGTGAATCAGCCAAGCTGACTGTTGAGGAAATTTCCAAGTTTCTGCAGAGTTATAAATCAAATATTGATTTTAATCCGCAACGAGTAGAGGAATTGCAAAATAGAATTGCCGCTTTAGCCGGATTAAAGAAAAAGTTTGGCGGTAGTCTTCAG
Source organism: Caldithrix sp. (assembly GCA_004356825.1). Lineage (GTDB taxonomy): Bacteria > Zhuqueibacterota > Zhuqueibacteria > Oceanimicrobiales > Oceanimicrobiaceae > Oceanimicrobium. The sequence continues at coordinate 6,562 of SMXC01000276.1, read as the reverse complement.
GAAGCTGTCAATGCTCGGGATAAAATGCAGGCAGAGTTGGCGAGTTTAGAGAATCTGGATTCGCAAATCACATCTTTAAACAAAAGGTCTGCATCTGAAAAGGCAACACTTTCAGCGCTTTGCTTTGAGTTAAGTAAAAAAAGAAAGAATGTTGCAATGCAGCTAGATCAACTTGTTCCGGACATCTTGTCTTATTTGGGGATGCCTTCAGTTCGTTTCAAGGTGACCCTGAAGTATCAGGATGATCCAATCGGGGTCATCAGCGTTCAAGGCCAACACTATCGTGCAACCGCTGCTGGCATGGATTTTGTAGAGTTTTTCATTTCAACGAACAAAGGGGAAGAATTGCGGCCTCTTGCTAAGGTTGCTTCAGGTGGTGAAATCTCTCGCGTCATGCTCGCCTTAAAATCACTCCTGGCAAAAAAAGGCCGGATTCCTGTTCTGGTTTTTGATGAAATTGATAGCGGTGTTTCAGGCGCTATTGCGCAATCCGTTGGCCGTAAATTGAAAGAGCTATCAGAATTTCATCAAGTGATTTGCATTACTCATCTGCCGCAAATTGCGAGTATCGGTGATTTCCACTTGTTGGTAGAAAAAGTCGAGAAAATGGGCAGAGTTGAAACAAATATCCGCAAACTGACTTCCGGAGAACGAACCGAAGCAATTGCGAAATTGCTGGCGGGTGAAAAGATTTCCGAAACGCACTTGGAGAGTGCACGCGAGCTTCTTCAAGACGCAACCCTGAATTAAAGCTTTGAAAGATTCATTTGGATAAAATTGTTATAAACGGTGGGACAAGACTAAAAGGTCAGGTTAAGATCAGCGGCGCCAAGAATGCCGCCTTGCCAATTATGGCCGCAACCCTTTTGGCCTCGGGCAATTTTGAGATTCATAATGTTCCTGACTTACGCGACGTCAAAACAATGGCGCATCTGCTGCGCATTATAGGCGCGCAGGTAGATTTCGCAAATAATTCGCTTCGTATCGATACCTGCAAGTGCAATTTCTACGAGGCGCCATACGAGCTTGTCAAAACCATGCGCGCTTCCATTTATGTCCTTGCCCCTTTGCTGGCGCGTTTTTTAGAAGCAAAAGTGTCTTTGCCCGGCGGGTGTGCGCTTGGTTCCAGGCCGGTCGATCTGCATCTCAAAGGATTGGAAAAACTTGGCGCGAAAATTCATCTCAAGAAAGGGTACATTTTTGCAAGTGCAAAAAGACTGACAGGTGCTTCTATCAGCTTTGCTATTTCGAGCGTCGGCGCAACCGGGAATATTTTGATGGCCGCTGTGTTGGCACAAGGACGCACCGTGATTGAGAATGCTTCCTATGAACCCGAAATAACGGCATTAGCTGAATTTCTGGTTAAAATGGGCGCTAACATAGAAGGCATTGGAACGGGAAGGTTGACTATTCGTGGCGTTGACCATCTTAATCCGGTTGAATACACAGTGATTCCAGATAGAATTGAAACCGGAACATATCTGATGGCGGCTGCGATTACCGGTGGAGAAGTTGAACTTACGGATACGGATCCGAAAATTGTTACGAGTTTAGTTTCCAAATTGCGGGATTGTGATGTACTTATAGAAGAAGCAGATTCGAAAATTTATTGTAAGGCTCCGAATCAAATCAAACCGGTGGGTATTACGACAGCGCCTTATCCCGGTTTTCCGACGGATCTGCAAGCTCAATGGATGACTTTAATGTGCGTTGCTAATGGCAGCAGCATTATTACGGATACGATATTCGTTGATAGATTTACTCATGTAGCTGAACTAAGACGCCTCGGTGCAGAGATCAAGCGTGATAAAAGTAGCGCAGTTGTGGCTGGAACCGATAATCTTAACGGTGCCCCTGTGATGTCAACGGACTTGCGCGCTGGCGCTTCCCTCGTTCTGGCCGGACTGAAAGCACAGGGGAGAACCGATGTTCTGAGAGTTTATCACATCGATAGAGGTTATGAGAAAATCGAAGAGAAATTGAAATTGTTGGGAGCTGATATCTGGCGCGAAGAAGGCGAGTTATAATAAGTATTGACTTAAGTAATTGAAATTTTATATTATAATAGTTATTGTTTTACAACTGAAGGAGTACACATCATGTCTGAAGTAAAAAGAATTTTAAGCACCTCATTTATTTCACTGCTCTTAGTGATTTGGGGATTATTTATGGTGTGTAGCGGACGCGTACCAACTGTCGCTTATGATGACGACTTTGGCGACTCTGAAAATGGTTATAGCGACTCTGAAAACTCAGATCTAATGGCGCAATTGGCGGTTTTAGATGTAGAGGCTACAAAATTAGAAGATTTTCAAAGACGGGAAATATTGGAAGCACTCGGCATTGATCCCTCCGGCGGCGATATGAACGGCGGCGAGCAAGATTTTCTGAGCGAAGAACTCTTTTTGGACTTGGAAGTGGAAATAGCTGAGTTAGAAAAGCTTGCAGGCTCTAAAACTTCAATGCTCGATAGTTTGCGCCTGGAAATGCAGGAAGCCGATCATCAACTCGTGGCGCTGAGTAACCTTGTTGACGTACCTAAAAGAAGCAACTTTACGCTCGCTTCCACAAATCAAACGGCTTCTGGTCTGCAAAGCAATTCCGAATATGCGCAATATTACCAGGATGCGCTTGATGACGTTTACGGCAAGAACTTTGTTCAGGCAATTGCAAAATTTCAGGATTTACTACGCCAGAGCGACCCGGATAATTTGGCTGACAACGCTCAATACTGGATTGCCGAGTGCAATTATGCTTTAGGAAACTACCAACTGGCCATTGCTGAGTTCGAGAGAGTTTTCGCTTTTGAAAACAATAATAAGGTCGATGACGCGCAATTTATGATAGGGATAACTTATATTAGAGCCGGGGATCCTCTCCTGGCACAACTTGAGTTGAGTAACTTGCTGGCTTTTTATCAAGATAGTGAATATATTGTGAGAGCCGAGCGTGAGTTTCTGGGTCTGAATATTTAGAGTATTCCGTGTTAGGGTATTAGAGTAAACGATACACAATGTTCTTAAAAGGGAAGTCATCGACTTAAATCGAGATGACTTCCTTTTATTTATTTCTTCCCTCAAGCTAAAATTTAAAACCCAATAGCGGTATTTCTTAAAACTAAAGCATTTAGTTGGTAATTTGCTATGCCTGGATATGTTCATCTTCACAACCATTCACATTTTAGTTTGCTGGATGGAGCTTGCAAGATTGATGCGCTCACGACCGCTGCTGTAGAAAATAATATGTCCGCATTGGCGCTGACGGATCATGGCAATATGTTCGGTGCCGTTCAATTTTACCAAGCAGCACGTAAAAAAGATCTAAAGCCGATCATCGGCGTCGAAGCTTATGTTGCGCCGGGTAGCCGCAAAGAGCGAAAATCAGATAAAAAGATATCCGACACATCGTATCATTTGGTGCTTTTGGCAAAAAACATAACCGGCTATCGAAACCTGATGTGCCTTGTTTCAATCGGGTATCTTGAAGGTTTTTATTATCGCCCGCGAGTCGATAAGGAAGTGCTGGAAAAATACAGTGAAGGGATTATTGCCCTCTCGGCCTGCATGAAGGGGGAAGTTCCTTATTACTTATTAAAACGGGGATATGATGCAGCAAAGCAATCGGCTCTTGATTACCGGGAAATTTTCAAAGATGACTATTACCTTGAAATTCATAATCATGGAATCGAAGAGGAAGATCAGATTCGTGAAGGGTTGCGGGAGTTAAGCAATGAATTGAGCATTCCATTGGTTGCTACAAACGATACTCATTATTTAAAGCGGGAACACTACTTACCTCACGATGTTTTAATTTGCCTGCAGACCGGAAAGGATCGCGATGATCCAAAGCGCCTCCGCTATACAACTGATCAAATTTACTTCAAGAGCCAGGCCGAAATGGCGAAAATATTTTCCGAGTTTCAAAGCGCTTTAGATATCACCTCGGAGATTGCGGAAAAATGTAACCTGGAATTGGATTTTGGCACCACTTACCTGCCGAAGTTTGAAATTCCTGCAGATGAAGGCATTGACTCGCTCGCCGATTATTTGAAGAAACTAACTTACGTGGGTGCAAAAAATCGGTTCGGAGAGATTACGCAGGAAGTTGACGAGCGACTGAAGCATGAACTGAATATCATCAATCAAATGGGTTACCCCGGCTACTTTTTGATTGTAATGGATTTCATTCGTTATGCAAAAAGTAAGGGGATTCCAGTCGGTCCCGGGCGGGGGTCTGCAGCGGGCAGCCTGGTTTCCTACTGCCTGGAAATCACAAACATAAATCCGTTGCAATACAATTTGATTTTTGAGCGATTCCTCAATCCGGAACGAGTTACCATGCCGGACATTGATATTGACTTTTGTTATGAGAGACGAGAGGAAATCATTGAATATGTGAAGGATAAGTATGGCGAGGAAAACGTAACCCAAATTATCACATTTGGGACGATGGCTGCCAGGGCTGTTATTCGCGACGTTGGGCGCGTTCTCAAGATCAGCTATGGGGATGTGGATCGAATTGCCAAAATGATTCCGCCGACTCCAAACATGACCCTCGATAAAGCTCTTGAAGCCGTCCCTGATTTAAAGAGACTCGCTGAACAGGATGAATATAGTCAGCTTATCGATTATTCAAAGACGCTGGAAGGCCTCGCGCGTCACGCTTCCACCCATGCCGCAGGTGTTGTTATCACTCCAGATGCATTGACCAACTATACACCACTTTACAAATCTTCACAGGGTGATGTAACCACGCAATATGATATGAAAGTCCTTGAAGATATCGGTGTTCTAAAAATGGATTTTCTGGGGCTGAGAACTTTAACCGTTCTCGATAAAACAATCAAAACTTTATCGAAAAAAGGTATCAAGATCGAGTTGGATAAAATTCCTTTGGAAGATAAAGAAACTTACGAAATGTTCGCTAAAGGTGAAACGGTTGGGATTTTTCAATTTGAAAGTTCCGGAATGCGCGACTATTTGAGAAAGCTTAAGCCGCAGGTTTTTGAAGATCTTATTGCTATGAACGCGCTTTACCGGCCGGGACCAATGGAATGGATAGATGATTTTATTAAACGCCGCCGCGGCAAAAAGAAGATAGAATATCTGCATCCTTTAATGGAGTCGGTTCTTAAAGAGACTTACGGAATTATTGTCTACCAGGAACAGGTCATGCGAATTGCCAGTGAATTGGCCGGGTTTAGCATGGGGAACGCGGATTTGTTGCGCCGGGCAATGGGTAAGAAAAAAGTCGAATTGATGGCGGAACAACGCTCTTTGTTTTTAGAGGGTTGCGCAAAAAAGAACATCGAGAAAAAGTTAGCGAATGAAATATTTGATTTGATGGACAAATTTTCCGGGTACGGTTTTGTTAAACCGCATTCAACCTGCTATGCTTTGATCGCCTTTCAAACGGCGTACCTTAAGAAATATTATCCCGCAGAATTCATGGCCGCGACCCTGTCCAGCGAGATGGGCAGTACAAATCGCGTGGTTATTCTGATCGATGAATGTAAACGAATGGGTACCCCGGTAGAGCCCCCGGATGTTAACGAAAGTTACTTTGATTTTATTGTTAAAGGCAATGGGATTCGGTTTGGTCTTGGCGCTGTCAAAAATGTTGGCGAGAATACAATTAAATCTATTGTTACTGAACGGGGGAAAAATGGCAGGTACAAAAATATTTTTGAGTTTTGTGAAAGAAATGATTCGCGGCTGGTCAATAAAAAAGTCCTGGAAAGTTTAATTCAAGGCGGGGCAATGGATTCTTTAGAGGGACATCGGGCACAAAAATTACAGGCCGTGGAAATTGCAGTTAGCTTTGCTCAATCTTCACATGCAGAGAAACTGAAAGGCCAGACAAGTTTGTTTGAAGGTGAAGGAGATGATTCCATCCCGTATCCGGATCTTCCGTTACTTTCCCCATGGAAAGATTCGGTCGCCCTGGCATATGAAAAAGAGATTCTAGGATTTTATGTTTCAGGACACCCCTTGAGAAAATTTGAGGAAGAAGTAAAAGCTTTCTCCTCTACCAGCTTAGATGCATTAGAAAATCTTAAAGATGGGACGCCGGTCAAAGTTTGTGGTATTGTAAATGAAAGTAAAAATATTTTAGATCGCAAAAATAAATCAATGGCGTTTATCACTTTGGAAGATTTCCTGGGGTCCGCCGAGGTCATTGTATTTTCAAGTGTCTATGAAAAATATCGGGAATTTCTGGAAAATGATTCGATGATTCTGATTACCGGCAGAGTGAGTTCTCGCGAAGAAGAAAGCCCCAAAATCATCTGTGAAGAAATTGTACCCTTAGAGAGAGTCTGGGAACATTGCGGCAAGAATTTACATCTTTCAGTCGAGCAAATCGGGGTAGATGATCCGGTGCTAAATAAAATCAACATTTTGTTGAAGCAAAACCCCGGAAATTGTAGCCTATTCATCAATGTAAAAACTGATGAAAACTCAAAAGAGACGATCAAATCCAAGAATGTTAAAGTCAACCCGTCACCGGAAGTTATTACGCAATTACGCACGCTTTTGGGACAGAATAATGTTTGGATGGAAGC
>SMXC01000275.1 GCA_004356825.1 Caldithrix sp. | reverse complement strand
TCGATGCGGAGTGAACGTAATTCAGCCCCCGATTTCCATTGAAAATAAGTTGCGCATCAACAGAAGTTGGAATCATTACTGCGACAACGAAGATGATAAAAATAAATTTAAGTTGATTCATGGTGCTACCTTTCCTTATCTTCAGTTTTTAATTGAGTCCTTTTCCTGTGTTGAATTAGTTTCCTGAAGCTGCCAGTGAGTTGGCGCGATATAGAGACTCGAATGTCCCCGCATCCGTCCACCAGCCATCCAAGACTTCAAATGTCATTTTATTATCTTGAATGTAATGATTATTTACGTCCGTAATTTCAAGTTCAGCGCGCTCCGAAGGTTTTAACGTTTTGATGATGTTAAAGACTTCGGAATCGTACATGTAGACCCCGATAACAATTAAATTTGATTTCGGCTGTTTTGGTTTCTCAACGATGTTAACCACTTTCTCACCGTCCAATTCCGCTACGCCAAAACGTTGTGGATCCTCGACTTCTTTGAGCAGTATTTTTGCACCGTCTCCTTGTTGTTTGAAATTTTCGACAGCGATCTTAATACTTTTTTCAATAATATTATCGCCTAAAATTACAATAACTGAATCCCCTTCTGAAAAATATTCAGCTAATCCCAGTGCTTCGGCAATTCCGCCTTCACCTTCCTGATAAGTATAATTTAGATGCTTCAGACCGAATTCTTTACCATTGCCGAGTAATTTGAGGAAGTCACCCGCATTGTTGCCACCTGTCACAAGCAGAATATCGTTAATTCCTGCCTCAACCAGCGTTCGCAACGGGTAGTAAATCATGGGCTGGTCATAAATCGGCAGCAAATGTTTGTTGGTAATTTTGGTGAGTGGATGGAGACGAGTCCCTAATCCGCCAGCTAAAATAACTCCCTTCATAATAGTTGTCCTCTTTAAATTCAATAAAATATCGGATGAAAAGGTTACATCTTTAACGCGGTGCAAGATGAATTTAATATAGAAGCAAAAAATAGAAAATGGAGGAGAGAATAGCAAGAAAAACGAAGAAATTTTAATTTCGGTATAGTACTTACAGCGCAACAGGGTCATTCTGAGCACATAAACTACTTAACTATGAGTTTCCCGGCAGTGAGGTGTGCGAAGAATCTGGCCTATTATTCCCTTGGTCGAAATGATTCTTCGCGCCACAAACGGTAGTGAACAAAACGACGTTTATAGGGTTTCGCGCTCAGAATGACATTTTTGTCGATCTTGTTTTGTAGCGTTAGATGAGCTGATTTTGCTTTTAGTCAAAAACGGGATAAAAAAAAGAAAGGTCCCCTCTGAGGCGAAGGGACCTTGTTCTCATAACGGCTGCCGTCACTGCATCCGATTTTCAAACTCTTTTCCAATGGCCGGCAATATAGTAATAGCCGTGGTGATTCTTTTTCCAACGCGGCAGCACGTAAACATAACCCCGGCGCGGCTTAACCCAATAACCTTTTAACCGAACATGGCGTCCGTGCTTATATTGCCAGTGGGCTGAGACCCAAATTGCTTTAGCACAGGGCCTGACCGATTTCACAATTCTTACCGCCCTCACTTTAGGCGGACCAAATCGCACATAGACTCTGACTCCGGCTTCTGCTTCAGCAAATGAAGGTAGCAAGAACAAACCTGCCAAAGTAGCGACTGCAAAAAACTTCTTTAATTTATTCATGATGTTTCTCCTGTACGGTTTTTATACCTTCACATTCTGATTTGTCTTTATGCAAAGGGTGTGCCAGTTCATCTGAAATACCTTTTAATGCATTGATTATAAAAAACTTGAAACTGTTTTCTTCGACCGGGTACATGAATATTTATTGTCCCAGTAGGTTCAACTTTGAACAAAATCGGTCACTTTAATTAACTGCTTGACTTCTACCTGTCAATCCATTATTTTTTACTCATGGATCAAATCGAACTAAACTTAACTGCCGAAAATCCTGAAAGAGCTGATGAACCTAAACGGGTGGATAAACCAAAATCTGTAGATAAAACTAAAACAGCCTCGGTGTTAAATAAAGAGCAGCAATCCGCAGTCGAATATGACCGGGGACCTTTGCTGATTGTCGCCGGCGCGGGTACCGGGAAAACCAAAGTCATCACCCACCGAATTGCACACTTGATTTCATCGAAAAAAGCACGGCCGGATGAAATTCTTGCTTTGACCTTCACGGAGAAGGCTGCCGCCGCGATGGAAGAGCGAGTCGATCTGCTGGTTCCTTATGGTTACGCTGCGGTTTGGATCTCCACTTTCCACGCTTTTGGCGACCACATTTTGCGCGAGTTTGCGTTTGAACTCGGACTGCCGACGGACTTTCAAGTGCTGCCCACTCCCGAGCAAATCATTTTCTTTAAAGACCGGCTCTTTAATTTACCGCTGAATATTTACCGCCCGCTCTCAACCCCGGATAAATTCATCGAGGCAATTATCGGGCATTTTAGCCGCGCAAAGGATGAAGACATTACCCCGCAAGAATACCTGGATTTCGCCAAAAAACTCATAGCCGAGGTTCAACCGGACGATCCGGAGCAGGCGCAATATGCGGCACAGCAGTTGGAGCTGGCCCAAACTTATGTGAAGTACCAGGAGCTTTTAACGGTTAATGGTAAGCTGGATTTCGGCGACTTAATCACCACGGTTTTGCGCCTCTTCCGGGAGCATCCACTGGCGTTGCAAAAGGTTCAGAATCGCTACAAATACGTTCTGGTAGATGAATTTCAGGATACGAATTACGCTCAGTTTCAGATGGTTCGCCTGTTGGCGCACTTGCATGGAAACATCACCGTGGTCGCGGACGATGATCAATCGATTTATAAATTCCGCGGGGCGGCCATCAGTAATATTCTCGGTTTTACTGAAATTTACCCAAATGCGAAGCAAGTTGTGCTTACCGAAAATTATCGCTCAACCCAGCTGATTTTGGACGCGGCATACAAACTTATCTGTCACAACAACCCGGATCGGCTTGAAGTGCAAAACAACATCAATAAAAAACTGACCGCGCAGCTGGCTGGTGATAAAATGGCTGAGCATTTGCACTTCGACACTCTCACCAGTGAGACTGAGAAAGTCGCTCAGATGATAATGGAGAAGGTTTCTTCCGGCCAATTTGCCTATAAGGACTTTGCAATTCTCGTGCGCGCCAATTATGACGCCGACCCTTTTTTGCGCTCACTTCATTTACATAGAATTCCATTTCAATTTTCCGGCAGCCGGGGACTCTACCAGCGCGAAGAGATTCGTATGCTGATTTCCTTCTTAAAGGCGATCAGTGACTTCCGCGACTATATTAGTTTGTATAATCTCGCCATCTCAGAGGTCTACCATTTTCCAATGCATGAGATTACCATGTGTTTAAACGTCGCTAACCGTTCGAACCGAACACTGCATCATGTGCTGCGGCATTTTGACAGCTATCCCGAGCTTGAGGAGCTGAGCGCTGAAAGTGTTGCCACCCTGAAGAAGCTTTTAGAAGATATTCAGAAGTACCTGGATCTGTCTCGAACGGAGCCGACTCATGTGGTTTTATATAGCTTTATAAAAGAGAGCGGCTACCTGGAACAGCTAATGGAGGTTGATTCAATCGAGTCGGATTTGAAAATTCAAAACATTGCAAAGTTTTGCATGCACGTTAAAAACAAATCCGAAATATTGCGCAAGGACCGGGTGCAGCAATTTGTGCCCTATCTTGAGAATTTGATCGACGCGGGTGATGATCCGGCAACCGCCATGGTTGAACTAAACGAAGATGCGGTCAGTGTCCTCACTTATCACCGGGCCAAGGGTCTCGAATTCAAAGTTGTTTTTATGGTGAGCCTGCTCGACCAGAAATTTCCGTCTCGGGGCTGGAACGATCCGTTGGTGCTTCCTCCGGAATTAATTAAAGATGCTTTGCCCTCCGACGATTTTCATGTACAGGAAGAAAGAAGGCTTTTTTACGTCGGCATGACCCGGGCTGAAAGGGAGCTTTACTTGACCAGCGCGCGGGATTATGGCACCGAACGCCCTCGAAAAGTCAGCCAGTTTGTACTTGAAACGTTGGATAAACCGCGGGCCGATGAGGCCTACATTAAAGCCTCGCCTTTGGAAGCGCTCGAGCGGTTTGCCCCGAGTACCGAAGACTCCCTGCCGGCAGAGGGCGAAATTTCCACGGATGAACTCCTTAATCTAAGTCACCGCAAAATTGATGATTATTTATCCTGTCCGCTAAAATACAAATATATTCATATTCTAAAGGTGCCGGTGCTGCCTAACCATGCCCTTATCTATGGACGCGCCATTCATGAAGCTGTTGGTGAATATGGCCGCCACAAAATGAACGGCAAGGAAATTTCACTTGCGGAAGTCATTAAAGTCTTTGAAAGTAATTGGAGCAGCATTGGCTTCCTGACTCGTGAGCATGAGGAAGAGCGGCTGCGGGTGGGGAAGGAGTCTCTAAAAAGATTCTATGAGGAGCAGGAGGCCTCGGACCATCAACCGGCACTGGTGGAACAAAATTTTAGTTACCTGCTTGGCAACAACCGTTTGACGGGCCGTTGGGACCGGGTGGACATTCGGGATGGCGAAGTCTATATTATCGATTTCAAATCATCGGCGATTGACACTCAGGACAAGGCAGACAAAAGAACGAAGGGAAGTCTGCAGATGGTGAATTATGCTTTGGCTTATGAAAAAGCTGAAGGTAAATTGCCCAAATATGTCGAGCTTCATTTCCTCGACACCGGTTTGGTTGGCCGTTCTCAAATTGCGGATAAGGATGTGATAAAATTTAAAGCTAAACTTAAGGATGTCTCGAAAGGAATCCGCGCCCGTGATTATACGCCTAAACCGGGTTATATGAATTGTAACCTGTGCTCATTCTCAGAGGTTTGCCCGGCGACGGCGGCGAAGTGAATTAGAATTAGAACTAAGGAATGATAAGATAGGAAATCATAATCTTGTGTGGAACATGCTATTATTTCTTTTGACGATGGAATTTGTCAAGCCCTCTCATTTAAACACCGCTTCATAAGTAGAATCAGGTACTCGTACCCAGTCGTAGTTTAATTTTTGATTGTTTTACGAAACTTCTTTTCTATTTCTATTGCCCGTTTTAGACTCAAGATAATAAGTACCGGAATTTAAAGGCTCCAACACAAATTTAGAACCGAAGCTTGCAGTAAGCGCTGTCTCCTTGAAATAATTCTCTCTTTCCAAATCTTCAAAGCTATCATAAACAGCAATGCGAGTATTGGAGATATCACCTTTTTCACCCGAGCGGAGTCTGATTTCGCCTGTGATTCCAGAAGGGGTAGGCAATGGATTAAAAACATTTTTTTCTGCTGCAGAACAACCTGGGAAAATACTGTATGCGAAAAGTCCTGATGCGACTAAAAAACTCAATTTGGAGAGTTTCATGATATTACCTCCCTGTAAGATTAAATCCTTTTTTTGTACGCTCTTTTATTTTATTTGAAAGCCTTTTTTAAATAGAGGGTAAATGTAATTTTGAAAATCTCTCAACAGAGTTATTTATTTTTTCCAAGTATCAAATTACAGCTTCATAACATAAGAAGGTGTATCATGTAAAAATCTCTCAAAGGTTTAAAAATTTTGTTATTATTTTTTCAGAAGCTGTAGATTCTTAACTTATATAACCAGGAATGTTTGAACCCAGATTCATCCAGCATTTGTGACTGCAGACAAATCCAACGGGTGATTTGCTATTCCGGGCTGCCTTGGATAGCGTAGGCATAAAAGGGGGAGATTAGGTTAATAGATTTTTGACATTAAGGGAGCGAAACTGATACTCAGGCTTATTCTAAAGCTTTGTCCGTCTCTTTGTAGAAGTAAGCTATGACACTGGAGATTCTTAGACCCAGGGCTGAAAGCATGATTGTTGCTCAAACATCTAACAATTTTGAGAGTTTTCTTTACCTTCATGTGTCTTTTTAAGTAAAAGTAAGAGAGATTGGAGGTGTTATTTATTATGAAAAACAATATCGGTGTAATTGAAGCCAATTTGTTCGTTGTAAAGCACGAGAATAATATTTTCCAGCAAGATCAGATAAATTATGAGTCCATGCTGGATAAACAAACATGAATGGAACATGAGAGACAGATGGCAAGAATCCTGGGCAACAGCAAGGACGGATAAATATCGCAATCGCTAGGCTAATATTCGCTTGACAAAATGACGAGATTTCTTATATTTGAATGTTCCAAAAGCGCCCGTAGCTCAGCTGGATAGAGCAACGGACTTCTAATCCGTAGGTCGTGGGTTCAAATCCCTCCGGGCGTACTATTATTTTTTCTCGACTTAGCCAACCCGTTTTTCCTCATTTTCACATACTACTATCCGGCTTTTACCTACTACTCTTTACTTACTACCCATTTCAGCCGATTAAAGAAATGGAGGTTAGTTATGAAAAAGAAAGCTGGACTCTACAAAAAGGGTGGCTACTACTACGCCCAGTGGTTTGATAAAGACGGAAAACGCCATCAAAAATCTACAGGAAGCAAGAACAAAGCAGAAGCTCAGAAGATTGCTAATGAAATGGTCTCGGGGGTCTCTGTTGAACCTACCGATTCATCTGTAGATTACCTCGTTAAAGAGTGGGTAAAGGAATTCCAAGCCGACAGGTCGCCGAGAACTGTTGAGGACATTGAAACCCACTGCGGCTGTTTTTCCGATTGGTTGTTCGACCGAAACGGACACCGAGATGCATCAAAAGTGACCAAGCGAGACCTAATTGCTTATCGCAACTCATCAGAAAGAAAGAGCGACCCCAAAAAGCCCTTATCCTCCAGTACTTTAGGTATTAAACTGAGAACCATCCGTAGTTTGTTTAATTGGGCTTTCAAGAACGATATAATTCCAAACAAACCGTTTGCAACTTTTCAAATGCCTAAATCCATAGCGAAAGACAAAATTATTGAACGGGGCGAAATGCAACTAATTCTTGAAACGGTGAGAAAAGCAAGTGAGAACGCCAAGAAGGACGATGAGAAGAACAAGAAGCGTCTTCACTATCTTTACATACTGTTAATTGCTCTGACGGGTATGAGAAAGGGAGAATTTGAGAGTTGCAAAATGCAGGACATCG
>SMXC01000274.1 GCA_004356825.1 Caldithrix sp. | reverse complement strand
TTTGCCCCGGCTCCAGGCAATAGATATCGCAGAAAAAATTTCTGGTTTCAAAGAGGTTGACTTTCTGCATTTTTTCTATGGAGAATCGAACCCGGGATGGAATATTTTTGAAGTATGACATTCTAATAAACCTTAACACACTTAAGTTGAAAGAAATGAGAAATGAATTCGAAATCGCGATCTTTATAAAAAAACTTCTAAATCATTTTCTAATGTAATTTGTGATATCAAGCAGTCGATGGAACTTCGTATGAGTAAATTCATTCTTTCTATAAGTTCTATAAATATTTATGGTCTCAAGAAAATTTCTATTCCAATGGGTGAAAATCTGAAAATCAAGTAAAAAGTTTTGAATTTTTGGAGTCAGAATCTGAAGCAATAACCTGCAAAACTTCAGCAACAATTATTTCTTAATCGCAACCACTTCTATCACATCCCCTTCTTGAATGGCATCGACAACGTCCATTCCGGCGGTCACTTGACCAAAGACCGTGTAGCGGCCGTCGAGGTGAGGTTGAGGTGAATGGGTGATAAAAAATTGACAGCCTTCCGTGTCCTTGCCGGCGCTGGCCATGCCGACCGTGCCCCGCAAATAAGGTCGCATATTGAATTCAGAGCGAATGGCATATCCGGGTGAGCCCCACGAATCTCCTCTGGGGTCACCTCCCTGGATTACAAAATTTGGCACCACTCGGTGAAAGGAGAGTTTATCAAAAAAGCCTTGTTCGACAAGCTCAACGAAATTTAATACTGTGAGCGGCGCCTCTTCCGTAAATAATGCAAATTCAATATTGCCGCGCGGAGTTTTAATCAAAGCGCTCGCTCCCTTTAAGCGCAAAATATCTTTATACCTGAAATCTGAATGAGGGGTTGTGAATGTTGCGGTGCTGTCCGAGTAGTCAACGCCAGTGATTTTAAAAAGGGCATCGGCTGCGACTCCGGACAGGGCTTTATCATGAATGTTGAGCGCTTCTCGAAGCATAGAAACCGCTTGTTTATCGCCCAGTGCGCCGATTGCCTCAAAAATCATTTTAGCCGATTCGTTATCGACTGGTTTTGACAAGTTTTGGTAGGCCTGAACAATGCGCTGAGCGTGTATTCTATTTCGCAGGGTGTCTTGGCTCAACCCCTGGGCCGCTACTGCGACAAGAACAGGGTCCTTCTCACTCAAGGCTCGTAAAAGAAGGTTGGGATTACTGAAATCCTTAATTTTGTCAAGCGCCTCAAGCATCGCAATTTTGGCCACAGTGGGTGCGTCAGGGTATTCTTTTGCAAAAATTCTCACAATGGTTGGAGAGCCGGTTTCACCCAGCGCAGTCATGACTCGGGCTCTAACTTTGTGATCCGCATGATTTTTAAATTTTAAGAGTAGGTCAATCGACTCTTTTTTAATTAGCTTAGCGTAAGAAATAAGAGCTGTCCCGACTTCTGCGGAGCTCCAGGTGTCATCTCCATCATCGGTAAGAAAAATCTGCTCCAACTGATGTTTAGCAAAATTATGTTCTCGGCTATTTTGCCGGTAGCCATCAGGTTCAAGTTGGGCGCTGATCCCTAGCGCTTGAATAATGGCAAGTCTTACCTGACTATTTTGATTCAGTAGTGAAAAATAATTGGCGACCAAACTAAGAGGGTAGTTTGCTAAAGCGTTGGCTGCCTTTACCCGAACACGCCAGTCAGGATCATTTTTTATGATTGCACCCAAGGGTTCTAAGATGGTCAGGTTTTTTAATTTGCCAAGAGCTTGGATCGCATACATCCTTACGAGGGGGTTTTTATCATAAACTGCGTTTCTTAAAGGACCGATATCTAAATCTTTTGCTATTTGTGCTAAAGCATAGCATGCCTTCCATCGAACATCGCTGCTTTTATCAGCAACAAGCAAAGTAAGGGAATCGCTCGCCGCCTTATCGATTAACTCTCTTCGGGCCATTCTGCCCAGAGCTAAGGCAGCTTCGCCGCGCAAGTGTTCGTTTTCCGATTTCAGTGATTTGATAAGTACCGGAAACGTAACAGAAGTCCCGATTTTACTCAAAGCCTCAAGAATCCGAATCTTAACCTTGGATAACTCTTTATCACTCAGCGCCGCAATAAGCGCATCTTCGGCAGTCGGATCACTTAATTGACCCAGAGCGAATGCGGCCTGCATTCGCACATTGTGATTGAGGTCATCCAGCATTTTTGTAAGAAATTCCAAGCAGTTTCGATCCTGCAGCTTTCCCATCGCGTCAACCGCGCGGGCTCGTATTTTTGGTTCGGGACTGTCGAGGTATTTTACCAGGCTGTCACAGGAAACCCGCCTATTCTCCAGTCGAAGAATGTGTTCAAACTCTTTTTGGCTTTCAATGCACCCCGCAAGCGCTAAACCAAGGATCGTTGTCAAAATCACTTTTTTCATGGCATCCAATATAAGATTTGAGCTACTTTAAGTCAATAGCCGATGAGTTGAAATCTGTTGATTCTGTTGCAAAATCATTTTATCTTGTTTAAGATATGAAGAAGACGGTCAGTTTATTTTTTTCACAAAAACTTTTATGCGAAGACTCATAAGGTGATCTTTTCTTTTCGATGACAAAGTATCTAAATAAATTAAAAATAAATGATTGAAAAACCTTGAAAATTAAACCAATGTTTCGTATTATTATTCAATTCGTTTATTTGTTCAGAGTAACCTGACTTACAGCGGAGCGTTTTAGTGAATCGCAGGCCCCAAAGAAATACAGTTTTAATTGTCGATGATGACAAAAATATCTGCAAGATGATCGAGATCCAATTGCGGAAGGAGAAAACTTATACTGTTACCACGGCCTCAAACGGAGAAGCCTGCCTTAGGATAATTAGAGAGTCATTGCCGGATTTGATCCTCATGGACATACAAATGCCCGGGATTGACGGCATCGAGACTTTGAAACGAGTACGAGAAATAGAGCCCCTGATTCCAGTGGTGATGATGTCGGCCCATGGAACCATTGAAAAAGCGGTTGAATCAATGAAGTTGGGCGCATACGATTTTATTACCAAGCCTTTTGCAAGTGACCGGCTTACGATTACAGTTAGCAATGCTATGATTAATTCCTCTCTTAAAAGAGAAGTGGATGAATTAAAAAGGGAATTAAAAGACCGATATCAATTTAAGAATATAATCGGCCAGAGCGGTGTCATGCAGGAAGTCTTTCGCGCCATGGAAAAAATAGTAAACAGCAACGTCACGGTTGTGATTCAGGGCGAAAGCGGAACGGGTAAAGAACTGATAGCAAGAGCAATTCATTATCATAATAAAAAAAGATGCAACAAATCTTTTGTGGCTGTTAATTGTAGCGCATTGCCGGAATCTCTTTTAGAAAGCGAACTTTTTGGACATGAAAAGGGCTCATTTACCGGGGCTACCGGTCGCCGGGCTGGAAAATTTGAGCAGGCCGACGGCGGCACGATCTTTCTTGATGAGATTGGCCTGATGACTCCGGCAACTCAAGCTAAGGTGCTGAGAGTCCTGCAAGAGCGCGAATTTGAACGAGTCGGTGGAAATGAGTTGATTAAAATCGATACACGCGTGATTTCAGCTACAAACAAAAACCTGGAAGAAGCGGTTAGGAAGGGAGAATTTCGAGAAGATTTGTATTATCGCATATCGGTTTTTCCGATTAAATTGCCGGCTTTGCGCGAACGGAAAGAAGACATCCCTTTACTCGCGGCTCATTTTTTAAATAAATATGCGGAAGAAGAGAGTAAAGAAATAGAAGCTATCTCTCCCGACGCTCTCGAGCTGCTCATGTCTTATCACTGGCCCGGCAATGTACGCGAGCTGGAAAACACCATTGAGAGAGGTGTGGTACTCGCCAATCCTCCGGAAATTGCTGCAAGAGACTTACCCTCTTCAATTCGCTCGCTGGGTGAAAAAAAGATCTATGAATCTGACAACAAGCTGTCAACCTGGATCGAAAACTTGGAAGAGCAAGCGTTGCGGCAAGCGCTTCTCGAATGTGAAGGCAACATTTCACAGACTGCTAAGAAGCTGGGCATAGGCAGGGCGACCATTTACAGAAAGGCCAAAAAATACAGACTACCCATGGTAAAAGGGTAACGCAGTTTTTACAATTCTGTGAAATGCTTTTAGCCGCAGTAATTATTACTGTGGTTTTTTCGTTTGTCTTAGTCTCACCATGATACACTTTGTATCACCAGTACACAGTTTTTCATATTTTCACCCTTCCGGTTTCTGATTAATAACGATTTAACATAGCTAATGGTGGATTTTCGCAGTGGTATGGATTTTGCTTTCCCTCAGAATCATTTCAACTTTTAAAAAAGGGAAAAGGGAGCTTATGAACACCGTCGTTAAAACATCTGATTTATCCAACCTTGTTTCATCCATCTGTTCGGGGCATTACAAAGAATCGGAGTTAACTGAGTTTGTGAATCTCGTTCAAAAAATTTCTCTCAGTTACTTAAAATACCAGGAAGTTATTGGTAAACACATCCGCTGGGAGAGAAATAAGAACGTCACTGAACTAGAAGACCTGGCTTTGGATTGTGTCGCCGGGCTGTTTATGCGCAACGATGAGGGTGAATTTATTCAATTCAAAAAATATTTTGAGCGAAGTTCAGCAAATATTCTGGACATTGAAAACGCTGAAATCATGGTTTTGCTGAGACGGCTCATCATTAAGAAGACCAAACAGGAGCTGTCGCGGATTTTTAAAGAAAGAGATCCGGAAGGTGCAAAGATTGTCCGAAATATAAAAGTGGCTATCAAAAGCGCCTCTGATTTTGACTCATTTCGAGAAATGGGACGGGAGTATATTTACTATACCAACGGTGTTCATACTAATGGCACTCATCGAAATGGAAAGCATGCACCCCAAAACGGTATGCCTACAAATGGCAGGAGCCACTCGGTCAGTTCAAATGGTACAACCGCAAACGGCAAAACCACAAACGGTGCTGTAAAAGGCAAAAGCTCCAACAGAATTCCAAGCCCTGCTCGCTTAAGAAAAGCGCAACCCGCGATTCAGGAGAAATCTTTGCGGGGAGAATATTTAAATGTTTTTTGTCCGAAGGATCCTGTTTCTGCGGGGATTCGAAAAATGCTCCTGGTTGTAAAAGGTGACGAAAGATATCAAAATTATTTGCCGCTTGACCTTGTCGCCAGGATCATGCGGCATACTAGTATTGAAATGGCAAGGGATCGCCTGACCTCACAAAACACAGATCTCTCGCCTTTAGATGACTTAAAGCTGAAAGAAATTGAAAAAAGAAAACACTACGTTTTAAGAAGAATTGAAAAGAAGATTACCAGCCAGTATGTAAATACAAAGAAAATTTCCGAGACCAAAGGAACTATCTATTGCAAGGCGCTTGCAGAAATCCTTGATGATATTAGTCAAGGCAAGAAATATGATTCATATTTTAAACATTTGAAGAGATACTTACCGAATTTAAGTCAAAAAGCCTACCGGACCCAGGAAAGAACAATTTTCGAGTATTTAGGCAAACTAATTAAGAAATGGTTCAGAGAATCTTTAATTGAGTTATTATAACTTTTTCCGAAAACAGGAGTTTAGTATGTAGTATATAGACAAATGCATAGGCTGAATATTTTAAGCCTTTTGGGTAACAAGACAAGGCACTAGTTGTGTACAAGTTAAACGACAAAAGCAGAGAGCGTTGCCTCGAGGAAGCGGAAATAGAGATTTATATATTACAAAACGCTCTTCATGAAGAAGGACCAAGAGTATCGGCTCACATTGGCAGTTGCTACGATTGTTATATGCAGTATTTTGATTTGTCTACGTTTCACCAGATACTAAATTTAGAGCTAAGTAAACCAATTTCAAAGCAGACAAAGGATTTAGTTAGAGGAATACAAGAAAACTAACTTTCTTAACAAAGAAAATTCATTTTTATGGAATAAAAATAGAATTAATTTTCCCTTTCCCAGGCCAGTGTAATTGAAGTTTATTCACTGGCCTTTTGTATTTATGTCTAAAAATTGACTTGACATAAAAAAGGTTTTTGGTTACATTTTAAATCCTCTAAATATAGAGTGATAATTTCAGAATTTAGTAGGTATTTAAACAGGATTTAAATTCTCTCTTCGGACCTGACAAATGGATAATCCAACCATTCTGGTAATAGACAGCGATCCTAAAAATTTGCAGATTCTAAAAGAAAGCCTTGAATCTTCACACTTTAAGGTGATTACCAACAGCGATGGCAATGAAGCCTGGGGCACCATCCAATCCCAAAAACCGGATATAGTAGTTTCCGAAGTGGACCTTCCGGGCATGGATGGCTTCCAGTTGTTTGAAAGGATCCGAAACGATCCGCTTAGTGCTTCAATTCCAGTTGTATTTTTGACCAATCGACGAAATTTAGAGGACCGTCTGAAAAGTTTACGTTCGGGTGTCAAAGATTATATGATCAAACCTTTGCATGTTAAAGAAGTGATTGCCCGTCTAAACATGATCCTCCGGCGCATAGACAGAATTAAAACTGAAGAATCAGGGATCAGCAGAAAACTCACCGGCAGGTTAGAGGAAGTGAGCGTTGAACACTTAGTCGAAAATTACGGGGTTGAGAGAAAGACGGGTATTCTCACTTTGTATGATCAAGACAATCGCAGCGGCGAAATTTATTTCAGAGAGGGCTCGGTCGTTAATGCAAGATTTGGCAACTTTAAGGCGGAAAAAGCGGTCTACCAAATGCTGCCCTGGAAAAACGGCCATTTTATGATGACGTTCAAAGATGTAAATGTTGAAGATGCCATTACCGTAAGTAATCTTGGATTGCTGCTGCAGGGATATAAACGGTTACAAGATCGGGAAAAATTGACCAAGCAACTTCCGCCTTTAGATACGGTTTTTGTTAAGACAACTATTTTCAATCAAGTTTTAAAAAAGAAAACGATCAGTACTGACGCCTTAAAATTCATATCGTTGTTTGACGGCGTGAGATCTGTCAACCATATTGTAGGCGAAAGTACTTATGATGACGTAAAAACTCTGGAAAGAATCATAAAACTGAAAGAGCAGGGGTTCATTTGTCCAAAAGATTCTCCGGTTCAAGCGGCGCCTAAAAATAAGAAACCGCCTGCGCCTGCCATTAAACCTAAACCTGAAGGGTCTTCAGATTTTACCGAGATGAGACCCGCTCCTCAAGAGCCGGTCAAGGATAAGAAAAAGGAGCCGGAGTTTAAAAATATAAGAGAATTTGAGGAATTCAAATTAGAGTTTAATATTAAGGAACTTTCAGACGAAGAAATATCACCGCCGATTCCAGAGCCATTGATTGGAGAAAAGGATCATCTAAAAATCGAAACACCTCCTGTTCCCGATGATAGTTCTGTGCCGGAAGAGCCGGCGGTTAACGGTAATGCAATATCTCAGGAAGGAAACTACGACCATTATGAAAATTTGGAACACTTTGATTTTGCTGCAACATGTGATGATTTATTAGGTGACAAAAAGCGAGGTCCGCGGCATTTAGTTGTCCTTGGCTCACACAATCTTCATCGCAAAGAGCTTATCGGAACAATGACAAAGGGCAAAATGTCGACGAAAGTAATTGATTCTGAACGGGGACAAATAATAGAGTTAGGTAAAGTGATCACACCGAGTAATCGAACCATGGAAATTTTTGGCCTTTCAACGGAACGGAAGTTTCTGCAAATGCTGGAACAAATGGAGTCTAAATTGATTGGCTTCATTATTTTAGTGATCGCCAATAACTCTGCGAATTTAGGTTACCTGGGATATTTAATTAATTCTCTAAAAGAAAGATTGTCGGCTCCTTTCGTCATAGCGGTACATCAACCATTAGACACGAATCCAATCCCTCTTGACTTTATTCGCTATTCATTAAACTTGGATGAAAAAGAACAGTTGGTGACTATAAAACTTTCGGAATTGGATTCGGTAACACACGTTCTAAGTCAGTTGAAACCCCCGGAATACACCAAACACCATGCCACTCAGGATCTGCAAAAAAGAAGCCAAAGTCCCGCTTAGTTGTGATTATTCAGAATGGAAAGAAAAAGAATATTATTTGCAGTTAATAACCCTCCGGCAGTTTTAGAACTCAGAAAATCGCTGCTCACTTCCGGCTACGAGGTAAAAATTGTTGACAACGGCTCTACGGCCCTTACCCTGTGTCGTGAGTTTCGGCCGCATCTCTTATGCGCTGATCACGATCTCGCCAAAATTGATGGCCACCACTTATTCCGTGAAGTGAAATCACAATCGGCCACAAAACACGTTGCGTTTGTTCTTATGAGCAAACACCGTTCTGTTGATGAAAGGGTACACAGTATTGATTTGGGCCTTGATGATTATATCTCTATCCCGTTTGACCTGGAAGAAATCTTGATGAGATTCGAGATTATTTTAAGAGAGATCGAAACATTTGAAGCCATACCCAAGAACACATCAAAAGGATTTTCGGGAAAATTAAGCGATTTGAATTTAATCGAATTGTTGCAGACTTTGGAGGTCGGTCAAAAGTCCGCAATTATTAAATTGCAGAGCCATAATGCGGAAGGTGTGATATTTTTAAAAAAGGGCGAAGTTCTGGACGCTTCTTTAAAAGGTTTGACTTCGAAAGATGCAATCATTCGAATGTTTACCTGGCATGACGGAACTTTTCGAGTAGATCTCAGGGACGTTGATCAAGAAAAAACTTTTGAAGAATCAACAAGCGATCTTGTGAACGAAGGGTTTGCGTACGTGGAAACCTGGAACCAAATTAACAAACATATCCCTTCCCTGCAAACAACTATCAGAACGGCGCCAGAAATAAACGGAAATTTATCTCCGCAAGAAAAGTCTATTATGGCCTTAATCGAAGATAAGAAAAAACTAGTTGACTTAATTGAGCAGAGTGATTTGGATGATTTAACCGCCCTGAAAATCGTAACCAATCTTTATAAAAAAAACTTAATTGTAGAAGTTCCTCTTGAGGAACTTAAAAGTAACGGCAAACCCAAAAGCGTCCAAAAAGACGTTTCTGCCAATCCAATTTCAAATCTAATTAGCAATTTTTTGACCCCGACCTCAGGGCGAGAACACCAGGAGAGTGTTGAGCGAAGAAGGAAAGAACGACGGAAAGCGGCGGAACGCAGAGTTAGGCCTCGGCGTTGGTGCGATTTGGTTGGAGAAGAAAATCAGGTTTACCTAAACAAAAGTGAACTTTTGATGATTCGGGAGAAACTTACTAACGGCAGAGAGAATAAAGATGCAAATTTCATCAATACTTATAATTGAGCTTAATCGGCGGGCCGAACCGTTCAAATACTAAGTCATGAGAATTGGAGAGATAGCAATTGTTGGCCCGGGTATCCGGCCCATGCAAGAGTTTATAAAAACGGTTTGTGATGAAATCGTCACCGAGAATGATGAGCTTGTCTTTGGGAGGCTGCAAATAAATGAGCAGCTGGTCATTCATCTTTATGGTCTTAGATTTACCGACAAAGATATTAAGCCTTCACTCGATCTCGTCTCGAAGAAATTATTGGGGTATGTTTTTCTTTTTAACTGGGGCAGCCAGGATTCATATTCAGCAGTTGTTTCCACCATCGATTCATTAACTTCACGATACAGTTTACCTTTGGTTATTGCCGCAAATCTGCCAAATGGTTCAACCGAAATTCCTTCTCAGATGCTAAATGTGGATTTTAACATTTCATCTGAAGGGCAGTTCACTTTTTGCAAACTTTCAGATTCTGAAAGTGTCAGAAATGTTTTGGTGATGTTAATTAATTCGGTCATTGATAAAATAAATTAATTTTTTTTATTAAGGAACTGCTCTTGGGGGTCGAGGGCCGAAGTTCTTTTATTTAATAGGAGTTCAAAGTATGAAAGGCGGGGTTTTAAGCAACATTTTAGAGGCGGTTGGCAATACACCGCTTGTCAAATTGAGCAGGTTAACAAAAGGCCTGAAGGCCGACGTCCTTGCTAAGGTTGAGTTTTTTAACCCCGGCGGTAGTGTGAAAGACAGAATAGCTTTTTCGATTATTGACGCCGCCGAAAAAGATGGCAGCCTAAAACCTGGCGGGACC
>SMXC01000273.1 GCA_004356825.1 Caldithrix sp. | reverse complement strand
CGAGACAGTCGTGTTACCAAATGGCAAAGAGATAAAACCGACCCAGGTCTTAGGCCTGGAACGTCCCGGGCAAACAGTTGCTATCTGCCTCGATTCCAGGCCGTGTCAGAATTCAGTCAGGCTGGCCCGAAATGCTGACTTGCTGATTCACGAAGCCACATTCGACGATTCCCGAAAAGAACGTGCTGATGAAACCTGCCATTCAACCGGCGCACAAGCTGCACAGATTGCCAAAGAGGCGAAGACCAAAAAGCTGTTGCTAACCCACATTAGTGCTCGTTACGAGAAAAATGATGCAGAAGAATTCCTGGCGCAGGCTACAAGGATTTTCCCGAACACAATTCTTGGCCAGGATTTAATGCGAATTGAGGTTTAAATTAAAGGAAACCGAAAGCACAAAGTAGTAGCTCTCATAGGTTTTTTCGATAGCTCGTCTCTTGTCATGCCCGAAGTTTTTTAATCAGGTATCCAGGCTCAGTACAAAAAACCGGATTCCTGCTAAGAACATCCCAGGCTGTTGCAGATTCATTTTTTGCCACTGATGAACGCGGATTCTCACAGATTGTTTGACGAAAAAGAACCTTTCCTTAATAATTATTCAGATAATCAGTGGAATCCGTGGCTTAAGTCTTATTTGCAATAGCCTGTAAGAACATGCATGAATGACATTTGTTATTTTTTTCTCTGATCTTTGAGATTCTCCGTAAAACTCTGTGCCCAATTTTTAATTCTATGAAAAATAAAATACAAACAATCTTTTTCGATGCCGGCAACACCCTCATTTTTCCGGATTATTTTGTCATTCAAAAAGTATTAGGCGAATTTGGAATCAAGGCAACCGTGGCCAAAATCAGGCAGGCGGAATATGAAGCTTTGGCCGAATCTGAAAAAGAAAAAGGAACTCAGTCGTGGAAAGTTTATTTCGGTATCTGGTTGAAGATGACCGGCGCTCACGAAGAAAATGTGAAAAACATTTATGCAGATTTGTGGGGGAAACACCGGCAAAGAAACTTATGGAGTCTCGTTGAAGAGAGCGCCGTTGAAACGCTCGCCGAATTAAAAAAGCGCCAATATAAGTTGGGGGTGATCTCTAATTCTGACGGCGGCATCGAGAAACTTTTGACGGACTGCGGTCTTGCCAAATATTTTGATGCAATTGTTGATTCGTCCGTGTTTGGAATTCGAAAACCGGATGTTAAGATCTTTGAATTTGCTCTCAAAGAGATAAAAGCCGACGCCGGCGAATCATTGTTTGTTGGTGATTCCTATGAAATCGACATCCTGGGTGCGGAGAATGCCGGGCTGACTGCCATGTTTTATGATCCGTTAAAAAAATACGATCATTTACCGTGTACTAAAATAAATAAACTGGCTGAACTACTTCCACTCGTTTGAAAAAACCTTCCTACTTCATCTGCGTAAGCTTCCTGCTAATAACAAACCCTTTTGCCTCAAGCTGGTAGACATAAGCTCCGCTCGCCACTTTCGCCTCTCGAAAATCTGTGCCGTCCCATACCACACTGTGCTGACCCGCTGCAATGACACCGGAATGTAGCGTGCGAACTAACTGCCCCGTCATGTTGTAAATCGCCAGTTTTACCTCACTCGCTTCCGGCACGGCAAACGTAATCGTTGTGTTCGGATTGAACGGGTTCGGATGGTTCTGCTCCAGAGCATACCCTTCCGGTATCGCCGCTTGAACGGTCGCATCGTCGCTAGGCACGGCAAGTTTGGGAAGTCCGCAGTCTTCCGTGTAAAACGGGAGCATCATCCACGACCGGGTTGCCGTTCTGACTTTCCGGGACCGTGACCTGACAGGTAGCGGTACCAGTGTTGCCATTGCCGTCATCCACAGTCAAAGTGAAGAGTGTAGACGCGCCCGTTGCCGCCGTCCTGACGCTCGGTGCGCAATTTCACGGATTGACACCGTCGCCGGAATTTTGTCTTGACTTTCTCTCCTTCTTTTAATAATTTCACACCGAATTCGATTGAACGGACGGGAGGATAAATGAAGTCATATTTTCTGGTTGAACCGGGCTCAATCGAGCTGCGCGAAATTCCAATGCCAACGCCCGCTAAAGGCGAGCTCATTGTAAAAATTGAGTCGGCTCTGACCTGCGGCACCGACTTAAAAGCATACCGCCGCGGCCATCCCAAAATGCCCATGCCCACTCCCTTTGGTCATGAATTTTCAGGGACAATCATTGACGCCGGGTCCAGTGCCAACGGTTATCACCAAGGCGATGCCATTATGGGAGCTCCGACTGCGCCCTGCGGCGACTGCCATTACTGCCGGCGTCGCCTGGAAAATTTGTGCCCCCTAACGATGCGTGAATGGCTGCTGGGCGCCTATGCAGAATATATCAAAATTCCCCGCCGCATCGTTGAAAAAAATATGTTCATTAAACCCGCCTTTCTCTCATTTGAAGAAGCCGGATTTTTAGAACCTTTGGCCTGTGTTATCCACGGTATCGAGCCTTTGCATATTTTCCCTGAGGATACCGTGTTGATTATCGGAGCAGGACCCATCGGGCTGTTACACGTTTTGATGGCAAAGCTTAAAGGCGCTCACAAAATAATTGTGGCCGGTAAGCATGAACAAAAACTGCGAATAGCGACAGAGTTGGGCGCACATTTTGTCATTAACACGGTAACAGAAAATTCTGTTGAGACGGTTCAGGAAATTACCAAAGGTTACGGAGCAAATTGGATTTTTGAATGCACCGGAATGCCGGCAGTCTGGGAGGAGTCGATATCGCTTGCTTCCAAAGGGGCAACAATCATACTTTTTGGCGGCTGTCCCCCGGACACGAAAATCACCGCCGATACCTCCCGCTTGCATTATGACGAGATTTCTCTAATGGGTTCTTTTCATTACACCCCAGGAGACGTCGAGAAAGCCTACCAACTGCTCGTCGACAAACAAATCGAAGTCAGCAAACTCATTACTGCCAAATATTCTCTAGACGACCTCCCCAAAGCCTTCAATTTGCTCCTCGAGGGTAAGGGCATCAAGTATGCCATCAGGCCTTAATCCGAAAACGCTGCCATGCAAACCTCTATTCTTTTTGAAAACCAAAAATCTCTGGGAGCAGAATTCGGGGAATTCTACAATTGGCAGCTCCCCAAATTTTACACCTCCGTGGCGGAAGAATACGCGGCCGTAAAAAAGGGCGTGGCTTTGATCGACCGTTCTTATTTCGAGCAAATAAGAATTTTCGGAAACGATCACATTGATTTACTGCACCGCTTGACCACCAACGAGGTGCGCACACTGAAAACGGGCGAAGGGCAGATAAATATTTTTACCAATGAAAAAGGCCGCATAGTTGACCGGGTGTCGCTATTTAAATTTGAACAGGAAATGCGCCTGCTCATCAGCGCCGGCAACTCAAAAAAAGTCAGCGACTGGATCGAGAAATACGTTTTTATCGAAGATGTAAAAACCGAAATGCTTTCGAACACCGGCTTACTCTCAATTTTTGGTCCAAAGTCTTCGGAATTTTTAAGCAACTTGTTCAACGTTAAATTCGATGATCTGTTGGACTGTCACTTCAAAGAAATCGATTGGAGCAATCATACGGTGCAAATCGCCCGGGTAGATGAGCTTGGTTTTCCCGGATTTAACTTAATAACCGAGGAGAGCGCTTTAGATAAGTTGTGGGATAATTTAATCAAACAAGGCAGCCAATTTGATCTGAAACCGATGGGCGAAGAAACCTACGAAACATTGAGAATCGAATCCGGGTGGCCGGTTTACGGCAAGGATTTCGATGAGGAGATTAATCCACATGAAGCAAATATGCGGCCTTTTATCAACTTTGACAAAGGGTGCTATATTGGCCAGGAAGTCGTCGCCCGGCTCGACACGTATGAAAAAGTGCAAAAATATTTAATGGGTATTGTGCTGGAAGGTGAAACTCAGCCAAATAGAAAAGATTCGATTTTTATAGACGACAAGGAAGTCGGGTATATCACCAGCGTGACCCACTCGTTCGATTCGGGGAAAAATATCGCCTTGGGATCTGTGCGGACGAAATTTATTAAAGAGGAAGCAAAAGTGCAGGTTCGTTCAGGTGAAAAAGAGATTAGTGGAAGACTTGTTAAGTTACCTTTTGAGATATAATTTACCGTCCTTCAAATCATTGCGGACGAGAAAAGCCAAGTAAAAAGCTCTGTATCATCAATACTTGACTTGCTAATGTAACCCAATGAATTAATGAGAGCCGTCAAACTCCGCACCCTTCAGGACATTCGCCTTGAAGAAATCCCGATTCCTGAAATCGGGCCTGACGAAGCCCTGGTGCGCATGAAAGCCTGCGGCATTTGCGGCAGCGATACCATGGACTGGTACGTCGAAAAAAAGGCGCCGTTTTATCCCGGGCATGAACCGGCTGGCGTGATTGAAAAAGTCGGCAGCGAAGTTTCGAATTTTAAAGTAGGCGACCGGGTTTTTGTGCACCACCACGCACCCTGCTTTGACTGCAAATTCTGCCTGAAAAAACAGTACTCAATTTGCCCGACCTGGAAGGCTTCTAAAATCGACCCGGGCGGCCTGGCGGAGTGCTTTCGGGTGCCCGCTGTAAATCTGCGCGGCGACACTTTGAAACTCCCGGACGCGCTGTCATATGAAGACGGCTCCTTAATCGAACCCACCGCTTGCGTGGTCAAGTCGTTTCGAAAAGCCGGCTTAAAAAACGCTGCCACAATTTTAGTCATCGGTTTGGGGGTCATGGGGCAGATGCATATTTTGCTTGGCCGGCACGGCGGCGCCAGAAAAATTATCGGCGCGGACCTGGTTCCTTATCGCCTCGAAAAGGCTCTCGAATTCGGCGCCGATGCTGTGATAAATGTGGCCTCAGAAAATTTAATTGAAAAAGTGACAGACCTGACAGGGGGCCAAATGGCGGATGTGGTTATTATTGGTCCAGGTTCCATAAAAGCGATGGCTGCCGGTTTATCGTGTGTCGGGAATGGCGGCACAGCGCTGTTTTTTACTCCGACTCCGGGCAACGAATTTTTGCAAATCAATCCGTTTCATCTATATTTTAATGAAATTAACTTAATTTTTAGTTATTCCTGCGGTCCCAATGATACTCGCGAGGCCATGGAATTAATCGAGCAAGGGGTTATCACGGCTGAGAAACTGGTCACACACACGTACACTTTAGACAAAGCCAAAAGAGCGATTGACAACACCATCGAAGCAGGTGAATCGCTGAAGACTTTGGTGGTGAATTAACTTGTGCGCGATTACCGAAAGGCGATGTCCGACGATACTACTTTTCGCGCTCTTCACTTTTCGCTCTTCTGTTTACCAACAGCTGGATTTAAGTCAAAGTTAGATATTTATGTCTTCTAATAACAGCGAATACCCCAAACTCAGATATGTCGATGCATTCCCGGTGCAAACCGAGCACGGACAGATGATTGGTTTGCGCGACCCGGTCGGCCTTGCAACCGATACGATTCTTCTTTCTCATGATGTTTATTATTTACTGCAATTCTTCGACGGTAGCCACTCACAATTAGATATTCGCAATGAATACTATCGCGCGTTCGGAAATTTCCTTAATGAAGAACAGCTCTCGGAAATCCTGCACAATTTGGACACGAAACTCTTCCTGGACAATGACAACTTTGTTCAAAAACAGAAAGCGATTGAACAAGCGTTTCTCAATTCTCCTGTTCGGGAAGCATCTCACGCAGGCCAAAGTTACGAATCGGACCCTAAAAAACTCAGAACTCAGCTGGATCAGTTTTTTAAAAATCCGCAGGGGGCAGGCCACGTAACCGTAAAATCCAACGGTCAAGCGGCAAAAGGTTTAATCGCTCCGCACATTGATATACGCGCCGGCGGGCCTTGTTATACACATGCTTACAAAGCCCTGGCGGAATCAGAAGATGTCGATTGTTTTGTGATTTTAGGAACCGGCCACTCCGGTTTGGAAAATCTGTATTCGATTCTGGCCAAAGATTTCGAAACTCCATTTGGCAGGGCGAAATGCGATTTGGAATTTATCGAAGCATTGAATTTAAATTACGATGCCGGTCCCAATGAAGTTCTGGCGCATAAGAATGAACACACCATCGAATTTCAGTTGATTTTTCTGCAGCACCTTTTTCGAAAAAAACGAAAGTTTACTTTCGTGCCAATTCTCTGCTCTTTCTCTTATCACCTATTGAACGGTTCTGCATTTCCAAGGGAGAAGAAAATCGTTGACAACTTCTCACGTGCCCTCAAAAAGACCATCGATGAATTTGGCAAGAAAGTCTGTGTGATTGCGAGCGTTGACTTTTCCCACGTCGGGCCGCGGTACGGCGATCAAGGCCCGGCAGATGAGGCGTTCCTGAACCTGGTTGAGCAAGCTGATAAAGAGCTGCTCGCAAAAATAGAGTCACTCGATCTTAAAGGTTTCCGGCGGTCGGTCGAGAAAAACCAGGACCGCTACCGCGTGTGCGGCTTCTCACCCATTCATACACTTTTAAAAACCATTGATGCTGAAGGAGGCGCCTTACTTAATTATTCAAATACTCAAGTAGACGAACACAATTCTACGGTGACTTTTGCCGCCATGGTGTTTCATTAACCGTATTCTGCGATGAACCTTAAAACCAAACCAAAAACTCAAGAGACGGCACCGGAATTTTTTCCTGAAGGGTATATTAAAAAGGCGGTCAAAATTTTAAAATTAGTAAGCGAGGAAAGCAAACTGCGGATTATGCTCCTTCTTGCCAAGAAAGGACCTTTGACCGTAACGGAAATATCGACAACACTAGATATGAATCAATCAACTGTCAGTCATCATTTTTCACTTCTGCGAAACGCCGACCTGGTGACACCGAGGCGCGAGGGCAAAAATATTTATTACGATGTCAACGACCCGCTTTGGCGTGAAATGGGCAAACAGTTTTTTGAATATTTGCAAAAAGGGGACAACATCCATTTTTTGGGAAAATTCATTTTGAAGCGATTAAGCAAGTAAAGTATCATGACCCGTTAGTTCGGCGATTTTCAGTTGTGAAAATAATTTCCACCGCAGGACGCCGAATTCGCCGAGGTCACCGAATAGGAAGATATTTTATAAACGGCGGTCGGATGAAACCATAGGCGCATGTATTAAAGTGCACAAACTTAGGGGCCAAATCTTAGCAAAACAAATTTATATATCTATGAACGAAGTGGAAGGATGGATATATTGCTAATTTCTCGCAAGGCCGTTTGCAATTTAGACATTTCGTGCTTCAAAATAACCTTCTCCTTCTCAAGCAGAAGGTTGGGAAATATAAAAGCCAGACTAGTTTAAATATTTTCAAATGAAAATAAATTCGCTGAGTTGCGGTGACTTCGGCGCAATTCGGTGGGAAAAATTATTTGTTTTTAGGTTAGAGAATAATTTTATTTACATTGATTACCTCAACGGGTCATTCATATTAACAGTAAATTGAAATAAAATACATTTGAAATTTTATTTATTTTAGGTTATCTTTTTCAAAGCTAAATTGAGCGATTGGCTTTTTGCAATTAGCTTTTAGCGGAAAAACCAATGAGTTACATTTAAAATAGTTATTGTACATTACTTAACAGGTGATCCCTAAAAAGTCGGACACAACATAAATTCAAAAAACAAAAGTCAAAGGTTACAGCTAGTGACCAAACTCGTATTTCAGGTTAAGGAAATGAAATCCATTCTTCCACGATTGATGAAAAAAATAAATTTCAAAAAAAATAGTTTGGTGGCCAATTTCACAAAGGTTAATTGGTTTACTTTCATCTTAGTATTTGCCGTTTTGGGAGTCACCTGTCAAGCGCCAACTCAAAAGAAAAAAATCATGGCAAGGAACGATGCTGATCAGCCTGTTATTCGCGTGGGGGTATTGCAGGGGCGAGCACAAGTTGACTTTAGAGTCGAAGGCAAAGTTAGCTTCGTCAACCGCGACGCAGATTTTGTTTTGCGGGGTTTGCCAGGAGGTCGCTGGAAAATCGAGGCAATCGATTCTAAACCCGCGGAGTACGTTTACCAATTGGCGGTGGGGACGAGAAAAGGCAGGTGGCAGGCAGAGGAAGTTTTAAGGTCAGTTAGAAATAAAGGCCTCGATGCTCATATTAGTAAAATTGAGACGAACAATTTATCCATTCCTTACGTTCACAAATCCGTGTACCAAATTGTTTTAGATAAAAAATTTAGCAGCGAAAACGATGCGAAAACTTATCAAAGCGAGATTCAAGAAAAAACCAATTCGGAAATCATAAAAATTCCCCAAAATGACTCTGAAGGAACTCTTCGTTTCACGAACCTCGATAACAACTATAATTTCGATTCACCGGGGCCGATCCGGTTGCGCACTTCACAAATTCAATTGGCTGATGTGGAAGTCGGCAGCGGCTTCCATTGGGAGACAACGGAGCACCGGGCCTATGGCGGGACCTTCGAGTTTTTGTTGGATCAAGACGGCATGATAACCGCGATCAACGAACTTTTTCTGGAAGACTATTTGAAAGGCGTCGTTCCATCTGAAATGCCGGCCGGGTTTCCATACGAATCACTAAAAGCCCAGGCAATCGCCGCCCGGGTTGAAGCTGTTTCCAAAATCGGTTTAAGACACCCCTTTGAGCCATTTGATTTATGTGATGAAGTACATTGTCAGGTCTTTAGCGGATTGTCGCACAACGCAGAAAGATCAGACATGGCGGTCGAGAGCACTCGCGGCATATTTATGATCCATCGAAATAAAATCACCGAAGCGTTTTATGCCGGCGTTTGTGGCGGGCACACCGAAAACAATGAGAATGTCTGGTTAATCAACGCGAAAGGGTATTTACGCGGTGTTTTGGATAGAGATGGAAATCGTTTAAGTACGCCGCTCAGTGAAGAGAGTAACGTAAAAAAATGGATAGACAGCAACCCGGATGTTTATTGTAGCAGCACCCGTAAAAACAGACCAACCTCGGTGAATTACAGCAAGAAATATTTTCGATGGCAAGTCGAATACAAACGTCAGGAATTGGAAAAAATAATTCGCGAAAAAACCGGTGAGGACTTTGGTGAGTTAGTAGACCTTGTGCCGCTCAAAAGAGGCGTTTCGGGTCGTTTAATCGATCTTCAGGTTGTGGGTACGAAGAAACGATTTATCATAAACAGGGAACTTCCTATCAGACGAGCGCTTTCAAACAAGACGTTATACAGCGCTTGTTTTTATATTAAAAAGAGAGGCAGAACAAAAGGACTAACACACACCTATATTTTGAAAGGCGCGGGTTGGGGACACGGAGTAGGCATGTGTCAGGTTGGGGCTGCGGTTATGGCCCACGCCGGAAAAAAATTCGATCAAATCTTAACTCATTATTATCAAGGAATCTTTCTTCAAAAACTTTACAATTAATTTGTTAATTTTTGCACGATTAAAACGATATATAGTATATGGTTCGGCATTTTT
>SMXC01000272.1 GCA_004356825.1 Caldithrix sp. | reverse complement strand
GCTTTTCTTTTTTTCCGTCAAATTCTCAGGTATAGGTTGTTCATCCACCTCGGCCTCATCGCTGCCGGTTTCTACCATGGTTCTGTGCAACACTTTCAGCCGGTCCAGAGAGTCGAGCATGAAAGTGATAATATCCGAGTCGATTTTACGGTTGCCGTCCCGGATATCGGTTAAGACTTCTTCCGCAATGTGAGCAAACTTTTCGAACTTTTTCATACCTACGATGCCGGCGTTGCCCTTTAATGTATGGAAAGCGCGAAAGATTTCATCCATCAGCTCTTTGTTTTCCGGATCAGTTTCGAGGTTGATAATCTCTTGATCCAGCAAGTCGATATTCTCGCGGCTCTCGTCGAGAAATATTTTGAGCAGTTCTTCACGCTGACCCATAAAAAATTCTCCTGTTATCTCTTTAGATTAATTGGTTATTTTGTCAATCACAGCGATCAATTGCTCCGGCTGAAACGGTTTTACCAGCCAACCTGCGGCGCCGGCAGCGCGTCCCTGCTGTTTCCTGGCTTCCAATGTTTCTGTGGTTAGAATTAGGACGGTGTGCCGCGGAAGGAGCTTTTTTTGACATTTTCAGTAAAGGCGATGCCGTCCATACGCGGCATATTCACGTCCGTGATAATCACGCTCGGACTTCCTCCGGAACTTTTCATGCTCTTGAGCTTTTCAATGCCGTCGATACCGTCAACAGCAGCGACCACATTGAAGCCGGCTTCCTTTAAACAATATTCAAGCGACGAACGAATTGTAAGCGAATCGTCTACAATCAGGATATTCCTTGCCATAACTATCCTTGGTTTTCTATGTAATTAATTTCTCTCAATTTTGAGCATCCGATCGAGATTGATCGATGCAAACATCTCATATAAATTGTCATTTATTGCCTTGATCTTCAACTCTCTTGCCTGAGCTTTCAACTTCCGAAACAACAGAATCAGTTTACCAATCCCGGTACTTGTGATGATAGGAACCATGCTTAGATCAAGCTCAACTTGTTTTTGTGAAGCGGCAAGAAGTTCGCTGAAAGCTTTCTTTAAAGACTCCCCGTCTTGTTCCGTAATCGGGCCTGAAATCCTTGCCGTGATGGCCGCGTCTGTTGGTGTAATTGTGATGTCCATTTTATGTCTCCCGTTTTGTTTTTCTATTTTTCAGGTTGTGCCGAGATTGTTTAACTCTTGATATTACTCTCTTTTGCAGGTGCATCCAGCATCCAGCATCCAGCATCCAGCATCAAGCAACCAGTCGAAGGGTCAAAACATCACCAATTCACCGGCACCTTCGTTGCCTTCCGTAATGGATTTGGTCGAGTCATTGTTACCATCATCATGAATAGTATAAACTGAAAATGCTTGATCAATTTTTACTAAATCTTCAAATCTACTAATATCAAATGGCTGAGTGAAAACCCCTGTGGACTGTTTTTTACATTCACTTCGAAATGAATCCAGTTTTTCTAGTATGGTCTCATAGCGTCCGCTTACGATTTTCACTGTGTCGATAATGTTGCGGATCTTTTCAGTTCCGGCGATGGACTCATCTAACAACTCAAATAAAACCGTGGATTCTTTGCCAACAGATTTGATTGTCTCATTTAAATTGTTGCGCATTGAATCTAAATTATCGATTGAGGTTTGCATTTTACCACTGGCATCGACAATAATCTTTTCCTGCTCACCGATATTGTTTTCTAATTCGTCTAAACTGCTGGTGATATTATGATTAATATAATCAAGCTGCGAGCGAACAATCACAATGTTCTTATCCATCCTGTGGGTTAATTCCTCGAACATTTCCGATGACGCGGTTATATTGTCCGAAAGAAATGCTTCGCGGGCGATTTCCATTTTGGAGATCACTTTAATAATGTTAAACTGTTTAATAATTCCGCGCATGTTTTCGAAATTTGATTCGATTTCAGCTAAAGTCTGCTTGAGGTTGAGTCCGTGATGACTGGCCTCGCGCTTTTTTCTTGTCGAAGAATTGATGAACTCCACTAATTCGTTCAACACTTGCGCCGACTCGTCGAAGATCAACTCAATACTGCTTTTGTTGGTCAGACCGCTTTGTCGATTTGAAAAAAAATCGATCATCGTGACCCGATCCTGCTCAACATCGTTAAGATCTTGTCTCAGTACACGTAATTTTCGGTCGAAATCGTCAACAGAAAGAGAAAGTTTTCTGGTAACCCTATTAAGGATACTTTTCGCAAGATGGGCCCGGGCGTAAGATTTTGCGCTGCTTTCTTCAATGCTTTTGAGTTGTCCGCTTTCGCTGCTGCTTATCAGCAACTGTTTGTGTGTTTTCGTTGCCAAATCATTATTGATCAATGAAATTTGGTCTAACAGCTGGCGAATCAAATCCTGCGCCTGCAAACTCATCATAATAGCCGGGACATGATTTTTGGCATCGCTGGCCCGGTCTAAAGTCTGTTTGATGAGCATGGCGATATTTTTGAGACCTGAAAAATATTTGTCAAATACACCGGACAAATCTTGGTCGAGATTATTTAAGCGGCTTTTTATAGAGTGGTTGATTGAGTCAGACTCATCGTTGAAGATTTTGTAATTATCCATCAATTTGTCACTACTTTGCCGCATCTTATAGGCAAGTGATTTTGTTTGATTTGACAAAGATTTTATTTCGGTAGCAATATAGGTAAAAGCAGCCCCGGAGGATCCGGCCTGACTTGCGACAAAAACTGAATTATAAGATAGAAGCTCGATATCGTTTGAGATTTCTACAATTTCAAAAATTGACTTTCGTAGATTCTCAATTTCTCCGATCTTGTCTGATATCTGTTTAAAATGATGCTGATCTTTCTTGAACATCTGCCGAATGGAAACGGACACCTCTTCAAAAGTTTTCTTAGCTGCGTCGAGTGTTTCAATCACCACGCTTGGCCCGCTCAACGACTCATCGTCAGAAATAAAATATTCGATCAAAGCGCAGGCTTCTTCATTATCACTGTCAATCCGGTCCATTATTTTAGGCAAATTTTCAGCAATACCCTCATAGGTCGCGGCGGTGGCATCCTGCAGGTTTTGAATTTTATTTTCACAACTCAGGATTTCACAACTGATACTTTCAACGAGCTCGAGATAAGATAGCAGAGTTTTATCTTCAGATTTGTTTTCCATAGATATCTGAAACTAGGATTCTAAAAATTGTCTGAACAGTACATCATCTTGTCTAAATGGACATGGAAACAAGAAATGTTAAATGAAAATTATTAATGTCAAAAATGTTTTGTCATTGCTCGTAGCGAACGCATACATGCGGTCCCTACCATTCGAGGATTACAAAATTGAGCCTTGCGGAGCTTAACTGGTGATTGACCGAAAACCAGCGTGAGGCGTCCCGCCGAACAATTTCTGCATCCAACTCCGTGCTTAGAACTACTCGGCGAGGCATGTTCTGAGCTTGTCGAGTGGACGCCTCCGTAGAAGTGAATTTGGACTTTTTCGGCCGATCACTAACTAATTGGTCTTCGCAACGGTGCACCCACTGTGCAAGCGGGTCAGCCATCCGGGAATGACAATTTACAAAAAACCCTTCCTTATTATATAAAGCCTCACCAAATTATATAAAGCCTCACCAACTTCTGTCAGCCTAAATTTAAGAAAAAAATCTTTCCTTGTGCCAAAACTCTGCTTCGCAATGGTCGGGCGAAGCAGGAGTTTAATGTCCCGGCTCGTTCCCCCGCAGAGCATGGGAACGAGCAGAATCCTTCATTTTCCTTCCCTGAAAAGTGAAATTCACCTCTAAAGTAAGTTTCAAAAAGTGACGATGTTAGATCGTGGATTCAAGCAAAATTGAACGCCCCGAGACTCTAATTCGGTATTTGACGAGACGAAACGACCAGGTTTTTTGAATATGCCAGATGCAGAACAACAAGAACTACTACTCGCATTTGTTGAAGAGGGAAACGAGCTCTTAGACGAATCCGAGCCGTTATTGATCGAGCTTGAAACAAAGTCCAACGAGTCCGGTGAAGTAGATGGTGAGGTTATAAATACTATTTTTCGTCTTTACCACTCATTAAAAGGCGGCGCCGGTTTTCTCGACCTCAATACGCTCGGCAAGGTGACACATGTAGCAGAAACTTTGCTCGACCTTTTCCGAAAAGGAAAAGCCTCAATTGGCAGCGATCATGTGGATATTCTCAATAAAACCTGTGACTTCCTGAGAAAGCTGCTCAGCAACATTGAAACCTCTTTTACCGATGCAGGCTTCGAAGATGAAGCAGAAGGTATTATCCATGATTTAAAGGAAAAAATCGAAGGCATAACCGGCGAAGCGCCGGAAAGTACACCTCAACAGCCTGCAGAACCTGCTGCCAAAGAAGAAACTTCAGCTAATTCCGAGGCTGAAGAAGAGGACAGCAAACCAACTGAAGTTCCAGATGATATGCAGTTATCGATCACTCCGGAAATGGTTAAGCAGTTCACTGCCGAAGCTGAAGATCTGCTGACGGCAACTGAAGAGGCGTTTCTAATTCTCGATAAAGATCCAACGAATCAAGAGCAGATTGGCGAAGCGTTTCGCGCTTTGCACAGCTTTAAAGGCAATGCCGGATTCTTTGGCTACGGCGATCTTGAAAAACTCGGCCATCAGGCGGAAACCGCGCTTGACAAAATCAGACTAGGTGAGATTGGCGGAGACAGCCAGCTCTTCTCACTCCTTTTGGAAATTCTCGACTTTCTCCGCGACGGCGTCGAGCAAGCGATGGAGGGCAAACAACCCACCATTGCAGCCCTGCCGGGGTTAACAACTTTGCTGCAGGACAGCGTGACAAGATTGGAGAGCAGCAAAGCCAAGAAACCAAAGGCGAAACCTACTAAAGCAGATAAAACTGAGAAGGCCTCTGCATCAATTGAGGCTAAGGAACAGGTGAAGAAACCAGTTCCGGAAGCGAAGAAAGCTGCGCCAAAGATAAACTCAAAGGCTGCGGCGCCGGCACGAACGGCTGCACAGCGGCAGTCAATCCGGGTGGATATTGAAAAACTGGAAATGCTGTTGGACCTGGTGGGTGAGCTGGTCATCGCCGAAGCGATGGTGGCTCAGAATCCCGACCTCAAAGAGCTGGTTGATGTTTCCCTGGATCGTTTTGAAAAATCTGCTTTGCACCTCAACAAGATCACCCGTGACTTGCAGGATATCGCCACTTCAATTCGGATGGTTTCATTATCCGCGACTTTTCGAAGAATGATCCGGCTGGTGCGTGATTTGGCGCAAAAAACCGGCAAAAAAGTCGATCTGGAAATTATCGGAGAGCACACTGAAGTAGATAAAACGGTGATCGAAAAAATAACCGACCCTCTGGTGCACATTATCCGCAATTCGATCGATCACGGAATCGGTACCCCGGAAAGCCGCAAGAAAGTAAGTAAACCGGCAACAGGTCATCTAACCCTCGAAGCAAAATATGTTGGCGGCGAAGTTTGGATTTCCGTAAAAGATGACGGCATGGGTTTAAACCGGGAGAGGATTCTGAGTAAGGCGGTTGAAAAGGGACTGGTTGAAGGCGATGGGTCGGATTTAGCGGATGCGGATATCTGGCAGCTTATTTTCCTGCCTGGGTTCTCTACCGCCGAAAAAGTTACCGCTGTTTCCGGGCGCGGGGTCGGCATGGATGTGGTTCGGAGAAATATCGAGAATATTCGCGGCAAGGTGGATATCGTTTGTGTCCCCGGCGAAGGCACTGAAGTGATATTGCGCATTCCTTTAACCCTGGCGATAATTGACGGCATGCTTATTCGCGTTGGCCAGAGCCGGTACATCATCCCGATTATTGCGATCCGGGAGACCATCAAAGCAAAATATAAAAACATCACCACCACGATGGACGGCCAGGAAATTATCAACGTCCGCGACAACTTATACCCTATCGTTCGGTTGCACGAATTTTACGGCATAGAGCCTTCCGCCACAGAGTTACCGGAAGGCATTTTACTGATAGTTGAAAATGCGGGCCGAAGATTCTGTTTATTTGTGGATGAGTTAATCGGTCAACAGCAGATTGTTATCAAGGGACTTTCGCAGTATATCGGCCATGTGAAAGCAGTTTCAGGCTGTACCATTCTCGGCGACGGCACGGTCTGCTTGATCATCGATATTGC
>SMXC01000271.1 GCA_004356825.1 Caldithrix sp. | reverse complement strand
GGAAAGCTTTAGGGTTTCGTAAATCTCCATGACCTGGTTGATGTAAACGGTTAACAACTCTTCAAAAGCGCGAAGTTCATGAACCTTGGACTTATCTTCGTAGTAGAGTTTCTGGCATTCCAGATAGGCGTTTAAAATATTGTGCTCATGCTGGCGTATTCTTTCAATAAAAACAGTTGGCTGATTTTGTGAAAATCCCTTTGAAACAAAAACCGAGAAGTACAAACCAAAGAATAAGATGCGAGAAAGCGCCCTCATTTTATTTCCCCCGTACAGATTTTTTGTTTGACATTTTAAAACAATCAATCATCTGAAAATTCTTGCTGCGTCTCCATTACTTCCAAACATAATAAAAAGTAAACCGCGGAATCACATCCGAGTCAGGGCTTGCGCCCTTGGTGTCGCCGTAAAAAATCAATTCAATATTCGGCATAAAATGAACCTGTTTGTGCGGCATGATATCTATCCCCAAAAGCAAAAAGTTAAATTTGGCCGTGCCGTCAATGGGCAGATAGGAAATTCCCGGTCCGCCCGGAAGCGGATCGAATGACCGATCCCAGCGAGCAAATCCCCAAACTTTCTCTCGGAGTTGCGCAGCTCCAAAAATAGAAAAGACCTCAAGGTTTAAATCACCGGCATCTGAGCTGCGATTTTGGTGCAAAAGCTGAGCGCCAGCCCGAAAATTCTCGTTTTGATAACTTGCAAATCCCTGAACCGTATAGCGATTGCTGTTTCCCGGACGTTCCTCCCAATCTGCATAGGCTTCGACTGTGACATTTGAATTTACTTTATAGCCCAGGGAAAATCGTACTTTCTTGCCGTTGTTCGACTCTGAACGGTTGCTGCTGCCGTTGCCAAACATCAGGTGATAATTCACTTTTTCATCAGAAGTGGTACCTTTGACAGCGACGCCAAAATCTCTCGAACTGTCGAACCCATATAAATCCGCCGCGGTTTTTTCTACCGGGCGGTAGCCCCAGAAGTCCTCAATATAGCCCCAGGTCGGCGTACCGGATATCCCCAAAATAAGCGCATAATTCGAGCGTTTCCATTTTAAATAGGCGTCCTTAACAACCGGTTCCAATTTAGCCCGTGACGAAAAATCTCCGGGGCCGTTCATCTCAAGCCGAAAACGAACTGAAAATTCATCATCGAGCGTATGATCGTAAGTGAAATAAATGCGCCGGAACCAGAAGCCGTTGCTCTCTTCAAGGGATGAATCGTGATTGTTGAGGACGTAGTAGTAATCGCCAAACATTAAGCCTTTGATCTTGCCTTGGCCGAAAGCGTATGTGCTGCCAACCAGGAAAGAAAAGATAATAAATAACTTTGTAATATCTCTCATTCCTTTCTCCAATTAAGTATTCTAAAATATGGGGCGGTAATCAGTAGAAAAATTTTCCCATTATTCAACACTTAAGTCGCTTTGAAGATAAAACTATAAAGATTGATTTCAACAAAAAATGTGGGCCTTTTGAGTTTTAGTTGCTTCAATTACCCTACAATGTCATTTCGACCAACGGGAGAAATCTTTTTACGCATATTATTAATTAAATAGATTTCTCGCTAACGCTCGAAAATGACAAAAAGGGGAGGGTGTTCGGGTACAGGGTCTTTCTCAGAAGAACCAAAATACTAACCGCCGGACAGTGACGTCAAAAAGGCAGTCAGGTTCTAACATAATTTCATACATGACCGACAGCATGTCACAGCGGCTGTCAAAATTTCTCACTAAAGTTCTTAATTTCTAACAATTTGGCT
Organism: Caldithrix sp.; assembly: GCA_004356825.1. Taxonomy (GTDB): domain Bacteria; phylum Zhuqueibacterota; class Zhuqueibacteria; order Oceanimicrobiales; family Oceanimicrobiaceae; genus Oceanimicrobium. The sequence goes on along the minus strand of SMXC01000271.1, from coordinate 6,318 downwards.
CATTTTTGCAATGGCACACCCTTTGCTTAATCAGCAGTAAAATTGATTGAAATACTAAAATTTACATTTTAAGAACAAACTAAAATGGAGGTAATAACATGTTAGTAAAATGGAATCCTGTCGGCGCTTTTTTAAACCACGGCTCGCTTCTGGATGATTTCTTCAACACCGATTTTCCGGTTCATTCCAGCGGGTTTGATCCGGTTATCGATGTAAAAGAAAATGAAAAGGATTTTGTCATTAATGCTGAGCTTCCCGGATTGAGCAAAGATGATTTTAAACTGACGATCGAGGATAATTCTTTGACCCTCGAAGGCGAAAAGAAGGTGGCAAAGGAAGAAAATGATAACGCTTACCGTTCCGAACGCCGTTACGGCGCTTTCAAGCGCGTCTTCCGCTTAACCGATTCCGTGGACAGCAAGAAAATCGCTGCCGACTACACCGACGGCATTCTCTCCATCACGGTGCCGAAGAGCGAGAAAGCGAAGCCAAAACAAATCGAAGTGAAAGTCAGCTAAGACCTGAAGGTATAACGGAGATACAAAGCCCCGGCAAATGTCGGGGCTTTTTTTGTTTTTAGAAATCCGCACGGTTTAATCAATATCCAGAGGACTTTTGACACCCATTCCGCTTCTATTCAGGACATGGGTGTATATCATAGTGGTTCGGACATCAGAATTCTCCAGGTAATTCCTGCACAGTTCGAATATCCTGGCCGCTTTCCAGTAAATGGGTCACGAAGCTGTGCCGAAGCGTGTGGCATGTAGCCTTCTTCGGAATTTCCGCTTTAGGTACGGCCGATTTGACTGCCCGTTGCACCACCGACTCATACAGGTAATACAATTATACTCGAAGTCGATATCCTTAACGCGCAGCCTAAAGCCCCTTCCATAAGATACAGGCCGGACCATATAATAAGCGGGCCACTATCCAGACCGTCCCTTGAAGTGAATCAGCACTAACCTTGCATTTTTCCTTTGCTTTTTAAAGATTAAGTTTGTTTAATTAACTCAAGCCATAGAAAAACAACCCTAGCACACCCCTCATCCTGGCAGGATCTGTATCTTAGCGGAAGAAAACCGGACCTGAATTCAAATGGTGCTCTTAAGTAACACCGCTATATTGAAAGGCCTGAGAATAGCAAGCGCTTTTTTTGTGGCGACGCAAAATAGATTTATCCGAACCACGTCAAGTATCTAAACTCTTGCAGTTTTTGGATTGGATTTAGATAGATGAATACGATCGAATATGGATTGCAAAATCACAATCCATATATAATGTTTTGTGCCTATAATACGGGTTTGAACTGCACACTAATTCCTGGCGACTACAAGAATTGCTCAATCTATCACGTGAAAAGGCGTGTTAGAACATTGCATTTGGGTCATTCATTTAATCGTTAGGCGGTTTGAAACTTAGATTATGAGGGCTGAACTAATGAAGAACATATTGTTTGCGCTTTCGCTTGCCACGCTGTTTGTTTGCTGTGGCAAAAGCCCGGTTAGTAGTTTGTTAGAAGATCTGGATCTTCCGGATGATGCTGCATTCACCTATCTGCCTACCGATCTCAACAGAATGGATGAGTTTGTTGCAATTGGCCAGATTTATGACCTGCCAAAAGCACATGGCGGTTTTGGAGTGAAGGATTTTTATTCCACCACACCAGATATACCTGTCTACGCGATGTCAGATGGGGTGATTTACAATATCCGGTATGGAACCCGGACGTTCCAGGCACCTTGGGCGCCGAGTAATCTGGAAGGTCAGGAATATGAGGATTACGCAATCCATATCTACTTGACCAAAACCGCGGGAATGCACTATGGACATTTGTCAAAACTGGCACCTCAGATTCTGCAGCAAGCAGGAACTCTGACCAAGGGAAGTACCGAGAATAGGGTGGTCATACATTTCAAAGCAGGAGAGATACTGGCCTACATCGGTACTCACCCGGGTTTTGATGTCGGCTATTATGATGTGAAAAATGAACACTATTTTGCCAACCCAGGCAGATACACGCCGGACTACACGTCAGCCAGGCCATTTACCGACAACCTTACCCCGGATTTGCGGGAAGAGGTGTGGAAAATAAACCCAAGAACTGTCGAACCACTGGGCGGAAAAATCAATTACGATGTAGATGGCACCCTTTCCGGCAACTGGTTCCTGGAAGGAACAACCATTGTCGGCGACTGGAGCAAGCAGCTTATCATTGCCCGTCATGAAAGATATGCAGACAGGATTACGATCTCTGATGGAAGCCCAGTAGTTGGGGACAACACGGAACCCTATTTGTGGTGGATCTTCGGCAATGCTCCCGCTCCAGAGACGGTTACCCTTGTTTCGGGTAAAGTGAAATATAAGGTGGCGACCTGGTGGCGATTGTATCAGATTGAAAATACCCCGCCAGAAGGCACTCTCATGATTGAAATGACAGCACGAGATAAAATGATGTATGAGTTTTTTGCCGACCAATTGCCTGAAAATGTCGGCGGCTTTACCCCTGCAGCAAGACGGTACGAGAGATAGTGGGCGTCACCTTGGTTTTGTCGTTTGCTGAAGAGAGGCCGTAGACACCGCGAAAACACCCCGGGCCGCTCGCGGGGCTAGACTCGGGAGCGAAACACAGAGTGCGTCCATCAGCGAAGCGGACGGGAGGTCGCAGATGATACCGCCGCTCCCTTGCCTGTTGGGGTTCGTTCTGGGATTGGCATGCGATTGGGGGTGGCCTTGGCCGCTCGGACCCTACGAGTACGTGCTGCCTGCCGGAGTCTTGCTGGCTGTTGTGGTCGTCGCGGCAATGGTGACTCTCTTGCGGGCGTTCAGCAGACATGACACGTCCCCCGGACCCGAACGAAGAGACCACCGCCATCGTCGACACTGGGGCCCCTCAGGTTCTCGCGCAATCCGGCCTATGTCGCCGCGGGGCTTCTCCAGGCGGTCTTGGGGTTGCTCTTCAACAATGTCTGGGTTCTGCTCACAGATTCATGCCGGCAATGATCGTCATCCACTATGTCGTCGTGCTACGGCAAGAAGCTTACTTGGAAGAAAAGTTCGGCGAGGCGTACCGTGACTACAAGTCGCGAGTCCGGCGTTGGATCTAGCCGCCGCGCGACTTCAAGCCTAAAGCGCAAAAAATATCATGGTGGTGCCGGCTTCAGCTCGTCCACGAACACGCGGTCTAGCCAAGGCGTTGCAGCCGGACCGGCTGAACGCCTTGCTCTAATTGAACTTTGATACGCTGCATGCATTCAAGGTGTTCTCGGAGCCGAGGCAAATCGCCGCCCGCTGAACGCCGGGTTGTTAGAATTTTAATTCCATTCGAAACCAACTTCAAACAGAAGGAAGTCTCATGTTTTTTTTTAGGAGGGGGAGACACGTACTTTTATTTCTTGCCATTTCCTGCCTTTTATCGTGCAAAGGGAGCAGCTCAACTAATGGCCGGATTGCACCACTTTTGGAGGGCATGGGAAATCACCATTTTCCAATTACAACTACGGTTGATCTTGCCCAGCGTTTTTTTAATCAGGGTATAGTGCTTTCGTTCGGGTTTAATCACAAGGAGGCGGGGCGTTCCTTTCGTGAAGCCGCGAGACTGGATTCTAATTGTGCCATGGCCTACTGGGGAATGGCGCTCGTTCTTGGCCCGAATATTAACGCAACTATGGACCCCGAAAACAATCCGGCTGCTTATGAGGCCCTGCAAAAGGCCATGCAACTGGCGCCAAAATCGACAGAGAAAGAGCAGGCTTACATCCAGGCTTTGGCAAAGCGTTATCAAGCCGACCCGCCAAAGGATCGCGGCCCGTTGGATATCGCCTATGCTGACGCCATGCGCGAATTGCACCAGCGCTACCCCGATGATAGGGAAGCAGCAACACTGTTCGCGGAATCTCTAATGGATTTACACCCCTGGGATTATTGGCAAAGCGATGGCCAGGCGAAATCCTGGACGCCTGAACTTCTCGAGGTACTGGAATCAGTGATGGCAGGCAATCCGGAACATCCCGGTGCAAACCACCTTTATATACACGCCGTCGAAGCGTCCAAGACGCCGGAACGCGGATTACCAAGCGCAAAACGGCTGGGGAAAGCAGTTCCCGGCGCTGGACATCTGGTGCATATGCCGTCGCATATTTACATTAGAGTCGGCAACTATCACCAGGGGTCTGTGGCAAACGAACTGGCCATCCAATCTGATGATGACTATGTCACGCAATGTCGCTCCCAGGGGATTTATCCCTTGGCCTATGTGCCCCACAATCACCACTTTCTCTGGGCAACGGCGACTTTAGAAGGAGCCAGTAAAAAAGCGATTGCAGCAGGCAAAAGTACTTCTGCTAAAGTCGATACTGCATGATGCGGCAGCCCGGCTTTGGAACCCTGCAGCATTTCTTCATCATCCCGCTTTACGCTTATGTACGTTTCGGAGAATGGGATACAATCCTGGCGGAACCAAAGCCTGCCAAAGATCTGGTTTACCCGACCGGAGTCTGGCATTACGCGCGCGGAATTGCCTTTACCAGAACCAACCGTTTTGCTGAAGCGGAAAAGGAGTTGGCAGCTGTCAAGAAAATTGCAAAAAATCCGGTCTTAAAAGAAGTCACCATTTGGGATATCACCGCGACTGAGAAACTAATGGAAATTGCAGCTAAGGCCCTGGCAGGTGAGCTGGCAGCGGCAAAGGGTGATTACTCCTACGCCATTGAATATTTAAAAGAGGCGATTGAGATCGAAGATGGGCTCGCTTACAACGAGCCGCCTGACTGGTTCTTCCCGGTCCGTCATTCACTAGGAGCCGTCTTTCTCGAGGCCGGCCGTCCCGCAGACGCGGAACAGGTTTATCGTACCGATCTCGAAATATTTCCTGAAAACGGCTGGTCTTTGTACGGCTTAAGAAAGAGTCTTGAAATGCAGGACAAGAATGGCGAGGCAGCGGAGGTTGAACAACGTTTTAAAGAGGCCTGGGCCTGGTCAGACATCGAACTTGCGGCTTCCCGATTTTAAAGCAGCCAAACTATTAATCTAAAGAAAATATTATCTTGATTTCGACCTCGACTTAACCTAAGGAACCTATCATGCCTAACGGAAATTTCGACACTCAAGTAGCGATAATCGGATCTGGTTTTGGCGGCTCGGTAGCAGCCTGGCGGTTTGCTGAAGCGGGGCACAAAACTCTGGTAATTGAAGTCGTCAATGGATGACCAGAGAAACTTTTGAAGCTGACCTGGATGCCACCTGGAATCCCAAACGCCACCGGTTCGGTATGAATAAACTCAGGCGCCGGGGGCGGCATATCATTCCCTGGCTGGGCAGTGCGGTCGGCGGGGGCTCCCACGTTTACGCTGCCACTTTGAAGCGGCGAGCTAATTTTGACGGCTACCCGGCTGTCATTCAAAACGATGACATGGAGGCTTATTTCCAAAAGGCCGAGGATATGATGGATGCGACTCCTTTCCCGGATTGGCCTCCATACAGCAGCGTCCGCGCCACTCAGCTTCTATTTCAGGCGGGGAAAAAGCTCAAAGAAGAATACGAGGATGTAGAAGATTTCGGTCCAGTGAACCTGGGAATTAGTTTCGCGCCGCCAGAGGGTGTCCCGGGCAGCAAATTTATTAACAAACACGGGGCGGAACAGCGCTACTCGGACCCGGAGAGCAATCGCTGCTTGGCGGCGATATCGATAGCAAGAACACCCTTGACAAGAACTACCTCTTTCTTGCACAAAAAGCCGGTGCCGAAATCCGACCCATGACCGAAGCAGACAAAATTGAACCGTTGCCAGGCGGGGGATACCGCATCCATTGTCTGGTGCACTTGCATTCAAAAAACGCCTGGAAAAGATTTCTAAGAAAATGGATGCCCTTTTTCGGCAAGCTTGAGGTGGAGGAGGTCAGTTATACAGCTCGCCGAGTCGTACTGTCCGCAGGCAGCATTGGCTCTACGGAATTGTTGTTGCGTAACCGGGATATCTATAAAACTCTGTCGAAGCTTAAAGGACCGGTTGGCCAGCGGTACACCACCAATGGGGATTTCCTCAGTGCGATCATTCCGTTCCGCGGCATATTGTTTTCTGGGGGGGGCTTGCTTGGCACTATCCTGGCTCTGATAATCCAAAACTATGTCATCCTAATCACTGCCGATGCAAAATAAACCACCGAAGAAGCGTTTCATTAGTCTAAAAGAAAGGAAAATTTGATGACTTTTTTTAGTAAAGAGATTCCTTTTAAAGCACGACTTATGTCATTGATTCTGTTGATTTTTTTAACCGCAACCTACAAAACATCAGCAGAACAGCCTGAAAAATTCGATCTCATT
>SMXC01000270.1 GCA_004356825.1 Caldithrix sp. | reverse complement strand
AGTCAACCCCAAATAATTATTTGAGCCGACCATTATCAACTTTTTCCCATCAATGATGACTTCCATGTCAGCGCCGGACTGTATCTTCTGAAAATAAGGATACCACCCTTGCTCTTGTAATTCTCTTGCCAGGGTGAAGTTATGACATTTATCAAATAAATCTGCCAAGATGCCCTCTCTGCAAAATTGTAATGGGATTAAGTTACAGGGATTTAATATAACCAATGCAACAACGGGAATCAAGCCAAAAGTCACCCGGTTACCCTTGATTATTATGCAAAGATTACTTAAGATCAAATTGAAATTACTGGAGGTAGTTAATTGAAGGCGTTGGTTACCGGGGCCCGTGGATTCATTGGCAGCCATCTTGTCGAAGCCCTTTTGAAAAAGAAATATGAGGTGAGATGCTTGCTGCGAAAGAAAAAAGTCGCCGCTGCATGGCTGCAGGACTTAGAGATTGAAATTGTTGAAGGGGATCTCACCCGGCCGGAGTCACTTTTGGGCGCTGTAAAAGATATGGAGTATGTCTTTCACTTAGCTGGCTCAACCAAGGCGTACAGCAAGGGAGAATTTGACAAAAGCAATTTCGGTGGCACAAAAAACTTGCTCGAGGCCACCGCCAAAGCTAATCCTACGATAAAAAGGTTTGTACACGTTTCGAGTTTGGCTGTCGGCGGACCAAGCCGGGATGGGACCGCACTGACAGAAAATGAACCCTCTCACCCGGTTTCCAATTATGGCAGAAGTAAATTAAAAGCAGAGAACGCTGCCCTCGCGCATGCAAAAGAAATACCGGTTGCCATAGTCCGCCCCCCGGCTGTATATGGCCCGCGAGATAAAGATATGTTTGAACTGTTTAAATATGCCAGACGCGGCCGATGTCTTGAGATCGTGGGCGGCACTCAGCAGTTAAGTATGATTTATGTAAAAGATCTGGTGAACGGGATCATTCTTGCGGCTGAAAAAGATGAAGCTGCCGGGCAAGTTTATTACTTGTGCAACGATGAGGTTTATTCAGTAAAAGCAGTTGGTAACTTGCTCGCCGGCTCATTTCGGAAAAAGGCAAGCGGTTTGAAAATTCCTTTGTTTTTGGTTTTTTTGTTGTCCTGTGGCGGTGAAGTTTATTCCAAGTTACTCAAGCGACCCAGCCTTTTTAGTCTTGACAAGTATCGCGAAATAAAACAGGCTAACTGGATCTGTGATAATTCTAAGGCAAAAAAAGAACTCGGCTTTAGTGTCGAGTTCAGCTTAAGGGATGGGTTTAAAGAAACCGCTGATTGGTATCTAACGAATGGTTGGCTTTAATATTTATTGAACTAACCGGTAGAGCTTTTCTGCGAGATATTTTTGATAACTGTATTTGCGGGCCTTAATTGAATTGTTTTTTGCAGAGGCTAACGCCAAATATCTCTGTGAATCTACATAGGTAATTAATCTTCCTTTTGGGACAATCGGCCAATAAACATATAACTTATTTTTTCTATTTTGAGAACTTAATTCGAAAGACACGATTCCAAACAGGGAAAAATTGTGCGATGGTGAAATCTTTTTTCTGGCTAAGAGGCCACGATCGCTCATGCTTGCCAGAACTTTTTGAAGATCTTCTGAGGTGACGTGGGTAACCGTGTCCAGATTAGCATAAATTTCACTCGACGATGAGCCGGGTTGCTGCCATAATACTTTTAAGACGTCAATTTCCGTATTGCTTGGTATCGAAACATGCGGGATAAAAGTAAACTTTGGAGCTTTTTCGACGGCATCAGGAACGCCTAATAAGTAAGCACTGAAAAGCGGCAACGTCGGCGGCGTGTCGCTGAGTCTTCGATGCAGTTCTTGGCCGAAAGGATCAGGACCATGAGGATATGTTTTGTGCAACTGCTCTTTTGTGAGATATAAAAGGGGCTGCTGTGACTGAAATTCAAAGGACAGATCCGCTTCTGCAGAACCTATGATAGTGCTTATCCCGGTCGTTGCATTTCTTATAAAATGGAATTTTCTTATAATATAAAGTTTCTGTTCCGGTGTTCTTCCGGTAAGGATATCTTTTGCTTCGGCAGGCAGCTCAACGTACGCCTCTTTTCTCTCTTTTGAATAGGCCTGAGACGTTTTTGTGAAAATCAGAGTAGCAGTCAGTCCGATTAAAAAAAAACGGATTGCGAGTCGTATTTTTTTTCTGAAGTCATTTGCCATAATTACTTGAAGGTTTCTTATATGAACAACTCATTAAGCCTTTATGTTCCTGAGGAGTTATACATAACCAATAACGCGAGGAGAGGATGAATAAAAACGAAATCGGTCCTTTTAGACTTTACGGCTGGGTTGGTCTGCTCATAATGATCCTCGCTGAAGTTTTACTGATTAAAAATAATCTATTTATCAAAAACTGGTTTACGCCGACTATGTGGACCGGATATATTTTAGTTATCGATGCTTATATCTTCAGAGTCACTGGCAACTCGTTGATTAGCAGCCGCTTCAAACAATTCCTGTTTATGCTGCTCTATTCTGTTGCCTGCTGGCTCATTTTCGAAGCTTACAATTTGCATTTGCAAAATTGGCAATACATCGGCTTGCCTGAAAATAGGGTGGAGAGATATTTTGGCTATTTCTGGGCTTTCGCAACCATCTTTCCCGGAGTCCTGTTAACCAGCGAATTGATCGATATTTCCGGTATTTTTAATCGGCTCCGAGTCAGGGCATTTACTTTTAGGAAAACAGCGCTTTATATTATGATGACAATTGGAGTTCTGTTTTTGCTGGTACCGATTCTGGCGCCTCAAGAAATTGCCGTCTACCTGTTTGGACCTGTTTGGATTGGATTTATTTTTTTGATTGATCCGCTGAATTATTTCATCGGGGGAAAGTCCCTGTTTCGAGAGTTGGAAAACGGACGTTTAAACAAGCTTTTTTCTCTGTTTCTCGCGGGTGCTATCTGCGGTCTTCTCTGGGAATTCTGGAATTACTGGGCCAGCGCAAAATGGCTTTATACCCTGCCTTTTTTAAACGAGCCTAAAATTTTTGAAATGCCGCTATTTGGGTTCCTTGGCTTCTTGCCGTTTGCTGTTGAAATTTATATTATGTGGGAATTGGCTGCGAGGGTTCTCAAGTTTGATTCTCATAAGAATTAACCGCTAAATTAACGGGTGCTGATGACGCCAGTGCGTTATATTGGAATCCAGCAGGCCTTTCTTCATTCCGAGAATCGGAGGTTCGTTCACCTTTATGCATATACCGTTGCAAGAAGGTGCATCACTTAATTATCTAGGTGGAGCTCATCCACTCTACGTACGGAGAACATCCCCAATAAAAGTGGACAAAAATTTCTAAGACAAAGAACCTATTCGCAACAAATTCTAACACTTGTCCTTTTACATCACCTAATTGAATTGCCAATAATTTAGATTTTCGCAAAGAACCTCTTGCAAATTTGCCAGAAGGATAAATAATAGTATCTAAATACTCACCATTCGCAGAACAGGGAAGTCAACGCCCTGAATCCTTGTTGGAGAGTTGACCGAGGAGTATGACAAACTAGCCAGCACTCATTTTTTGTTGTCGCTACAAATTAAGTGTGACAAAATCTAGCAGCACTTTATTATTCTGAATTTCATTAACGACAGTTGCCTCAAGAAAATTCACCGCCTTCCTTATTCGTCGCAGCATGAACTTCTTTAATGTTGGATGGTCGTCTAAAGTAAAAGCTATGTTAAGAGTTTTTTGGATCCGTGCATTTTTTAACAAACCCGTTCTTGCAAGAAGTCGACCGATATTTCGTAAAGACGTATCCTTTAAGAAGTCATCAATATGGGATTTAATTACTTGGATGTCGTGAACCGCTATATTTAGTTTGGTTGTCAAATCGTTCCCATTTGGTGATAGTTTGAAATCTGGAGGAAAATTCGCAAGATAGTGAAATTCAATAAGTGCATTTGATAACATAGGTGTTACTTTTGATCTGACCTTTGATGGAAGAAGTTTAAAACGGCTTTGAACTAGAGCATGTATTGCGAGATCGATTTCAAGCTTATCAATAAGCAAATGTGTCAAATAACCAATTGCAAAAGCTTTATTTCCGGATGAGTTACTCAGGTTTATAAATTCAGATATGGGAGGGTGAGTCTGTTCACGGGGAAGGTTTGCGAAGTACCGAATATCTGGCAAAATTGAGCCAAGATAATATTCAGCCTCACTTTGTGAATCTTGAATTATCGAATAGTCAAGTCTAAATCTTTGTAAAACTAGTTTTGCGAGACATAAATGTGTATAGAATAGCATTTTTAAAAAACTTCGCGGGGCTCATTCTTTTTAGAAACTTAACGTTTAGGATGAACAGACAAGGAGCCGCAGTATCACACAGCTTTTCGGCCGTATAACTCGGCTCTCTGCTTGTAAATTTGGACAAACACTGTCAAGTTTTCTATGATGTAGATAAATGGGGTCATGTGTGGCCGTTAATATTAAGAAAATTGCCTGCTGAAGCAAGGGAAAATCCACAAAACCTATATCATTTGAAGAACAAATTTGTTTTTGTATATGAGGTCTAACGTCCTTAGCTTCTCCAGAATAATCATCAAAAGCACTTTGACTCCTGTAGTCGGAATGGATGGGTCACGGTAAAAATCAGCGAGCAAAGCAGCGCGAGCTGTATCGTCATTTTTATTTTTTTTCGCCGGTAATTGCAATTAGATGAAAATAATCTTGTTTAGTGAAATTCAGACATGTCTCTCATAAAATTAAGAAGGGATTCTGAAAACTAACGTGTATCAAAATTCCTGATATGGGGAGAAGATCAATTATGATTTGCTCTATGTAGTGATTTAGAGGTATGAAGGTCTAACTTGCGACACAAGTTTGAATTCAAGGACACGAAGTGATGCAAAAAAGTGAATCTCATTCAGGCAGCGCTTTTATGTGATAGCGTAACATAGCGCTTTTTAAAAATATTTTTTTTACCCTGGCTACAAAATAATTACACTCCAGATATAGATCAAAAAATAATGTAGGCCTCGGGAATTCAAACGCAATCACCTTGGCTTGCCAAGCCGAAGGTCGCCGGTTCTACTTCCGTCATTCTATCTAATTTAAGGTGGTATAAAACAAATACTTGAAACTAAACTAAATCGGTCATCTGATTTGGCCAAAGTCCTCAATAGGGGACAAAAAACGACACATTTTATCCCAAATTTATCCCCATCAAATTCAGCTCTTAAGCTGGCCGTGGATCATTGGAAAATTGCCCATGAGAATATTTGCGCAAAATCTCTTGCTTAATATCCTTTTTTATCTATCTTTTCTTTAACAATTACTATTAAATGGAAGTTCACTGTCTTAATTGTCGCCCATCTACTGCAATATGGCAGGATAAAACTGCAAACCTGAAACAAGAGTAAATTGTCATGATTGCGAGCGGGGCGCATTCGTTTTCTGTCGCTTGGACGGCGGATAGAGTATTGAGAAACCCACTTGAGCGTTGACTCATTTTTTTAAACGAACAACATAGCGTTTTGACCTACTTTGTGACGCAATGAAAGATCAAGACAAAACTAAATCGCAACTCATTGACGAATTAAAGTCTTTACGTAAAAGCTTGGCCGAACAACACCAACAAGGTGATGCTTTTAGGCGGGAAGTACAGGAAGGCAAAGACCGGAAAAATAAATTGGAAGTTCCAAACAAACAGCTTCAAATTGGCTTATCGAAGTCCCGGGATGCACAGCAGGTATTACTGGAGACTAAGAAACAGCTTGATGCTCAACGTGTCGAACTGGATCATCTTTACGAGATCTCCCCGGTTGGCCTTTGCTTAATAGACCGCGAACTCCGTTTTGTGCGAATTAATGAGCATATGGCTGGCATCAATGGTAAACCCGCCTCTGAACATATTGGCAGAACCCTTAGCGAAATTATTCCTGAAATTGCGGTTGAGGTAGAACCTATCTATCGACGAGTCATTGATACCGGGCAGCCTGAGTGCGATTTTGAAGTTCATGGTATAACCGCTGCGGAACCGGAAAAGCCAAGAGACTGGCTGGTCAGTTATTTCCCACTGAAGTCAAATGATGGCAGCGTACAGGGGGTAAGCACGGTGGTTCAAGAAATCACCGAGCGCAAAAGATTTGAGAAAGCATGGGAGGAAAGTGAAGAAAAGTTTAGAGCGATCTGTGAGAATGCCCCGATGATGATTAATACCTTTGATTACAATGGACGTTGCCTGTTTGTGAACAAGGAATTTGAAAGAAATCTGCACTGGACGCTAAAGGAATTTATGGCCTCTGATGACCCACTTTCGCTGGTCTATCCTGATTCTAAAATGCGTGACCGCGTCCTTGCATCTATTGACAGAGCAGATGGCGTTTTTCATGAGTACCCGCTACTCGCCAAAGATGGATCTATTCGTGTTCAGATGTGGGCAAATTATAGACTGCCGGATAATTCAGCCATTTCCATAGGATATGATATCACCGACCGCAAGCGGGTGGAGGATGCACTACGGGAGAGCGAAGAACGATATAGAACCCTGACAGAGGCGGCCCAGGATGCCATTTTCATCATCGACCGCGAGGACAATATTGTATTTACAAACTCTTTTGCAGCGGGCTTGTTTGGAAAAACACCCTCTGATCTGATCGGCAGGCCGCGCAATAAGATGTTTCCCCCTGAAGTGGCAGAGGGCCAATACCAGTCTCTTCAGAAAGTATTCAAATCCGGCGAGCCTTTGCAAACAGATGCCAAATCTGTATTTAGAAAACGCGATGTATGGATGAGCACACGATTGGTTCCAATAAAGACCGACAGCGGCGAGGTTCACGCCGTATTAGGTATTTCACGCGATATCACCGACCGCAGGCAGGCTGAAAAGGCGCTTCGTCAGTACGAACATATCGTTTCAAGTTCACAGGATTTGTTGGCCCTAATCGATACCGACTTTTGCCACCTGGCAGCAAATAATTCGTATTTGAATGCATTTGGTATTGCCAGAAACAAATTGATCAATCATTCGGTGTCTGAAATTTTTGGCAAAGAGATTTTTAAAAGAATAATTAAGCCCAATGCTGAAAAGTGTTTAAGCGGTGAAGAAGTTTGTTATGAAGATTGGTTTAATTTCCCTGCTATCGGAAAAAAATATATGGAAGTCAATTATTACCCCTATAAGAACGAAAATGATGAAACAATAGGATTTGTAGTTAATGCCCGGGACATCACCCAGCGGAAACAGGCGGAAGAAAAAATAGCCTTGCAGGCGTCAATGCTTGAACAGGTTCATAATGCTATTATCACCATTGATTTTGATAATAGAATCTTATCTTGGAGTAAACATGCAGAAGTGCTTTATCAATGGAAAAGTGAAGAAGCAATAGGTAAAAATATTATCGAGTTATTGTCTCCTGAAGAAATGAAAAGCACAGTGGAAAGGAATATCGGCGATCTCAATAAAGATGGGCATTGGGAAGGGGAGTTTGATGTACTTAGAAAGGATGGAACTACTATACCTGCCCATATCATCAATACATATATGAAAGATATTAACGGCAAGAACATTGGTTTTATTGGCATAAGTAATGATATCACCGAGCGCAAGAAAGCTGAACATCAAATGGAAGCGCTGCTGAAGGAAAAAGAGGTGCTTCTAAGGGAGCTTCAACATCGGGTCAAAAACAATTTTCAAGTCATCTGCAGTCTCATCGACCTCCAGGTCGCACATATTACGGATAAAACAGTTCTTGAAGCGTTTGGGAGATGCCAGAGTCAGATAAGATCTATTGCACTTATACATGACCAATTATATCAATCTAGTGATCTTACCACGATTAACCTTAACGAATATGTTCGAAAACTTACCGGAAATCTGTTGCGATCACCTCAATTCAATTCAGATGTTGTCCAGATAAAGTTAAATT
>SMXC01000269.1 GCA_004356825.1 Caldithrix sp. | reverse complement strand
GGCTCGTTTGTAGCCGTCGAATCATGTTTGGGAGATGAATTTTCTTGAGCCGGCAAAGCCAAAACAAAACTTAACAAAATAACAAAGCACGAGATAATTCGCATCTGTTTCCTTTGATTTTTGAGATTCTTTTTAAATAAATGAGTGACTCATTTATTGACGTGGCTAATTCACAAAAAATGAAAATGTGCGACGCACTTCTTAAGTTGACAGAAGTTACACCTGTTTTCTAACTTTAGCGAATGAAAACTTAGTTGCCAAGTGCGTCGCACATTTTAGTAACTGACCAGGAATTTTCTGTCATTTTTTGGCAAGAAATTGCAAATAACAAGACTCAAAAGACAAATAATAATCAAATTCAAAATATCAATACCCAAAAAATTTCCTGTCGATTTTGTGTTTTTAATCATTGAGATTTGACATTTATTTGGGATTTCCGGCTTCGCCGGGTTAGGTGATTCACGAATTATTCAATTTCTAAAAATTCAATCCAGATCCCAAAAGTTAACTCCGGCGAAATGGCAAAACTTTCTCCTCGCTCAGTTTTGTAAACTGCGAAAATTGTCCCTGTCTTTTGCTCAATAAAGGTTTTTGCAACAGCGAGGTCTTCAACCAAAAGAGTGACCCCTAAAATTCGATTTGTCGATTGGGTTGGTAAAAGATAAATCTGACTGTTATTGATCTGGACAACGGTACCTTTCGTCGGTAGAAAAGGAAGTGCAATTTTCATAGTTGATACTTTAAAATCGAGATCATGGTGCAGAGCGCCCGCTAATTGATCACTGAACCACACTGCAATCAAAGATTGCGCCGTATTGGGATGATTCAGGTGAATGGGTTTATCGACGACCGGTTTTAAGTAGTGAATAAAAAATATTGGATGGAGTAAATTGTCTTCTTTAAAAGAAAGCAATTTAGCGTAGCTTGATTCCGTATAATCATATTCACTACCGTTGCTACTCAATCTATTCTTAAGAGCTTTCAATTCATCTTCATTGTCAATTCTTACGGCGACGAAAGCCCCGGCGCCGGTCGGATTTTTCTTAATGAAGTCAAAATACCAGGATGAGAGCGGGTCATCTTCTCTCGAGGAAGTGATAAGCTCCAACAAACTACCGTCTTTGAACTTGGTGAAAGCATTTAGAAGTCCATTTTTATGCAGCCGGCCGGGTTTAATGGAGAATCCCAGAATATCGGAATAGTGATTTTTTGCTGCTACTAAGTTTTCCACAGCAATGTTGACGTGATCCAACCTGTAGCTTTTGACCTTATCTAAAGAAGTCCTTTGGCCAGCCAAAAAGGTGGGGTGAAGAAACAGACAAGTTGAAATGAAAAAAACCGATGCTATAAAACCGAAGTTTTTCACGGGCTAAAACTGATGCGATAGATGCAATATGCAAAATCGTCGGACACCAGCAAGGAGCCATCGGGCAAAACCTCAATATCTACCGGCCGGCCCCAATATTTGCTGCCCCAGTAATTGTCCTCGACCAGCCAGCCGGTGGCGAACCGCTCGTAGCTCACAGCACGATTCCCCTGTAATCTGATAACGGAGATACAGTAGCCATCGGGGTTTGAGCGATTCCAGGAGCCGTGTTCGGCGATGAAAATTTGCTTATGATACTCTTCTGGAAAGGATTCCCCGGTATAAAATCTCATACCAAGCGCTGCCGTGTGTGCTGGTAATTCGAATGCCGCTGGTTCGAAGTCCGCTGGCTTCATGTCGGTTTTGAAGGTTGTGTCAATCAGCGCTTTACCATATCGGTAAGGAAAGCCGAAATGCAAACCGGCTCGAGGAGCATGATTTAGTTCTTCAGGCGGCCTGTCATCTCCCCACAAATCTCTGCCGTTTTCGGTAAACCAAAGTTCCTGCGTGTCCGGATGCCAATCGAAGCCGACCGTGTTGCGGATACCTCTGGAGAATATCTCCAGATTTAGGCCATCGGCATCGAGACGTGTGATCGTCGCATAGATTTCTTTTTCCCTCTCACAGATGTTGCACGGCGCTCCAACCGGAACATACAACTTTCCATCGGGGCCAAATCGAATAAATTTCCAGCCGTGATGCCTGTCTTTTGGAAAGGTGTCGTTTATGACAATAGGTTCGGGTGGATTCGCCAAGTTTTCCTCGATATTATCGAAACGAAGAATTCTATCCACTTCCGCGACGTACAGATTGCCATCGCGCATCGCCACACCATTTGACATGTTCAGGTTTTCCGCAATGATCACAACCTGATCCGCTTTGAAATCCTTGTTTCTGTCCAGAATAGCATACACTTTACCGGCACGCCTGGTGCCGACGAACAACGTTCCATTTGAGCTGAGTGTCATGGAACGAGCGTTTTCAACATGCTCGGCAAAGATGCTGATCTTGAATCCGGGCGGCAGTTTGATCTTGCTCAAATATTCATTTGGGTCAACTTTCATTGCGTTGTTGACATTAACGGGTCGTTCCTGCTGGTCCTGGCCATAGGCGCCGGTGATGCAAATAATCAAGACCAGTAATAAAACGTAATTAGCACCATGGATTTTCTTCATTTTTCCTCCTGCTCCGGTTAATTTCGTGAAACCTTAATGGCTATTAGAATGGATGCTCAATGCTTTCAGATAATGCCGATCCCAGTCGGCGATCATACTTTCCAGTTCCGAGTAGGGTCCGGGAGCGTAAACTTGAGAGGCGATACCCTGCTGAGAAAGCTCGCTGACCTGCCAGTCCTGTTTGTTGGTAGTATTCCAGAATTTAATAGCGTCGCCGGCATCAAAATCCGGTTTGGCCATGGCATCCGGATGAAAGAGCCAATCGCAGACAATCCGGGTATGCGTTGGGCTTTGCCTCTGAATTTGATGAATCAGAACATAGTCCGGGTGTAAGCTCAAAAGCATGTTTGGAAAAATTGTGTAATAGTAAACCAGACGCAAATCCTCTCCTGAAATGCCGCCCAGCGGTGCAGCACACCGTCTGCCGCTCATGGTCATGCTTTGGAAATTCTGGGCAAATTTCATGGGTCCGCCGAGAAACGGTCCCTCCTCGAGATCGTTGGCGCTGTTTCGAAACGGCGTCAACCGGTTCAACTGCGGATGCAAATTCGGACAGTGATAACACTCAGAATAGTTTTGAAAGATCAGCTTCCAGTTGGCGTCCATCTCATAAACCAGGCGATGGGCGACGGCCAATTCGGACATGTGCCATTGCTCAAACTTGCCGATTAGCGGTTTAAATGCTTTCTCGAACGGTTCAGGATTTTCGGCCAGGTTGATAAAAACAGAACCCTCCCAAACAGACATTGCAACCCGGTGAAGGGGATAATCAGCGTTGTCAAAACCGGTGACTTCGCTCATGTTGGGCGCGGCTAATAAATTGCCTTGCAAATCATAAGTCCAGGCATGATAAGGACACTGGATCGTTTTCGAAAGCTCACCCTCGGCTTCTGAGCAAAGTCGCGTTCCGCGGTGGCGGCAAACATTGTGCATCGCCTTGACTTCGTCATTTTGATCGCGCAGTATAATAATGCTCTCATGATCGATGTTGAACAAAAAGTAACTGCCCGTTTTTTTCAACTGGGATATCCGGCCGGCATACAGCCATTGCTTCTTAAAAATGTTTTGGCTCTCTAATTGAAAAATTTCTGCAGATGTGTAGTATTTCCCCGGCAGGGTTTTGGCGCCGCTGGCAGTTCGTGTCGACATAATCAACAACCTTTTAAAACTCAAATTTATGGGTAAGATAAACTTTATAGCTTAAAGTTAGGATGGATGGGTCAAAAAAGCAAGCGGAAAGTAAGTCCGCTTGCAGGACGGAGAAACGAGTAGATTATTCCTGGCGCGGCGAAGCCGAAAAATGTTTAAATGACCTGTCGTGGTCCAAACCAGGTACTCTTATCAGCAGTCATTAACGCTTCGCTGTCATTGATAGAAGTGAATTTTTTGCTGCTGTCTCAAATGACGCCGATGGCAAATGACTTAATGACAGATATTGTCATTCACCTCGCGTCATTTAGCCGTTTTCTTGCCCCGATAGTCATAATCCAAGCATAAACAAAAAAACAATGGGGACTGGCAAAAAAATGCAAGAGTTTACTGACAATGATATAAAGTAAAGGGAGGTTAATTAAACAGCAGATTCAACTAAAACTTTCTCTGGCACACTAATATATTGCTGAATTTTTTGAATGGTTTTTGAGTCTTTCAGAATTCCAAAATGGCCCAATCCGCTGGTTAAGACCAGGTCGCTGCCCGGCCAGCACTTGGACAGAGCCAAAGCTTCCTGGTGGTCGATGACTTCATCATTTTGATCGTGGAGAATCAAAACAGGGCGCTTGAGGCGCGCTGCAATATGAACCAGTGAAAGCTTTTCGATATTCATCCTCAAATGGTTTGTAACATTAAGAATTATCCTGCCCCGCATTTCTCTGGAAGCGTTTAGTTTTTTGGAGAATTTTCTCAGATAAAAATCAAGTGCTGTCGCAGCAGAGCAGACGACAAATTTGTTGGCCTTCACACCATCCTGCAATGCAATACCGGCGGCAAGAGCGCCATAAGAATGAGCAACGATGGCGTGAAATCCATTAAATTTTATCTCAATATCTTTTATAATACCGACTGTTTCCAAGAGGTCAGTCTGTTTTCCGGGGGAGTCGCCGTGTGCCAAAGAATCAAATGTGATGACCTGAAAACCGGCCTTTACCAAAGGGTGAGCCATGGAAGCCATTTGGGCGCCGCAGCCACCCCAGTCGTGCACAAGAAGGACCGCTGGGCCTTTACCCCAACTGTACAGTGTATAATAGGTATTTTGCGAAGGTCGATATTTGCTTTCCTGAAAAGGAATCCTCTTTCTCCCCGCAGATTCTATCAGGGATTTTTCCTGAAACGACAGCTTATATTTTGGTACCGTTGACCAGAGTTTAAGCGCAAATTTCGTTGCCGATTTCGGCGAGGTTTTTTGAAGAAGTTGAAATCTGGATTTAAAAAACAGCTGCATGATAGACCTTTATCCCCTGAAGAATGATTTACATTAATTTCAATCGGCAGCTTTCGCAGAAAAATAAAATTTTAAATTTCGAAATGGAAAAATTTGTTACATGCTCAGTCGAAAGTTTATTTCAGTGGTTCGAGATCTGTCAGGAGCTTTAGGAACGAGACTGCCCGAACCTTTTTACTAAGGCTAAACGTGTGCTCTCCCATATGAATAACATCGAGTCGATTTAGTTTCAGGTCCGCTACTGCATTCCGGATTGATGGTGACATTTGCGGTGTTACACTTCGTTTGACTTCGAAGCCAGGCCGTTTTTGACCTCGGGTGACAAGGAAATCAAGTTCAGCACCAGAGTGAGTTGCCCAGAAAAAACATTCCTCCGGTAGCAGGCCCAGGTGACGGATTACCTGTTCAAGTACAAACCCCTCCCACGAGGCGCCTAACTTTGGATGTACTTCGAGGTCGGTTTGCGTTTTTAGAGTGAGTAATGTGTGGAGCAAACCACTATCTGCGATGAAGACTTTCGGAGCTTTCACTTGTCTTTTGGAAATATTTTCATACCAGGGCTGCAATTGGCGAATAACCATTGCTGATGTTAGTCTGTCCAGATAGTTTCGTACCGTTGTGTCTGCAACTCCAAAAGAACGCCCAAATTCAGACAAAGCCACCTTGAAGATGCTGTGTTCATCACCGAGATTTCAAGGTAAGAAATTTCCGTTCATGACGCTAGAAAAACTTAGGGTTAATCACTTCGCT
>SMXC01000268.1 GCA_004356825.1 Caldithrix sp. | reverse complement strand
TCTCTGAATGCCCTGGAAATGCTCCCCGAGCCCCAATTCGTTGTCACCGGAGGTCGTGTAGTCTGGCCACGGGATAATTCCATCATTCCGTGCACCCAAATACTTCCTAGTGCTTCCGCAAAACGGCGATTTACGCACTTTTCTTGGAATCTTGCGGAACTTGTCGGGCACATTATCTACGCATAAATTATGATTATCCATTTGATCTCCCTCACAGGATTTTGTGGAATACAAATTTTAAAGCATTAAGTGACGTTGGTGCAAGGCATAGTTCAATTTTGAGGACGTAGGATTACCATCCAACGTCCTTTACAAACTTAAGAATTCTTTGTTAAATACCTTTTTGTACCTACGTCATTACGTTCATTTTCAAATTGCCTGAAAAAGAATTGTCATTCCTTGTTGCCAACAGCATTAACGGGTTTTGCAAATCTACGGGATAATTTACGCCGCATTAATGCGTAATCCAGGTGCTGTGAGCGTTCAACCTCATCGATACCTTCGGAAATATTTTTTATTATTGTAAACTCATCAGGAGCATCTTTCTCCTTTGCAGCCAGTGCGGATAAGCAATCTTCTGCTGTACGAATTAGCCTTGTCAACTTCAGGATTCTCGTTTTCGCATTCATGAACTTAATATCAGGGCGGAAGCGGTGATTCATAAATGTGAATAATAAGACGAGCAAACCGAGAAATCCAACTACTTGGGCCAAAAGAGCGTCTTGAAAGAAAGAAGACGCCAGTATGGCACCTGTCAGGTATTGGCCAATTTTTAACAACCAACTTCCCCAATGATTTTTTAGTTTGAGTGCCTTTTGCGTGTCTAAGATCGATTTTGCTTCATCTAGTTTATTCTTAACGTTAGTGCTTTGTGAGTTATTTTTTTCTTGCATCGAACTTCTCCTGATAATTAATGTTGCTGTTAAAGGCGGAATTCGATTCCTGGCTCTCAGCTAGAAGTATCTCCGCCATAAGCAGGCTTATCAGACTCGACATCCAAAGCAGCCCCCCGTGAGATACTCAATGGGTGAGCCATCCACCCTTGGTGGTGTCTCACAAATAATAGTAATAAACCTATTCGCGGGTGTGTATTGTCTGAAACATTCCTGTCCATCGTTCCTAAAGCACCTTTCTTCCACGCCATAGAGCTCTCTTAATCGATCCGCCGGCCTAACGCACGTTTCTCCTGCCGCGGGGAGTTCAAGCACAGAACTTTCATTTTACTACAGAACTTTAAAGAAGCTACTAACCTGGAAATTACCGCCGTGCCCCCGCGGTCAGAGAGCAAACGATTGTTATGTGCCGGTCGTGTTGCTATTTGCGAGTCACTTTTTTCCTACCATCTTTTGCGCACCCATAGCTTTTGACCGAACAAGAGCGTAACCTAAACCGTTTTGGTTCATTTCAGCTACTTTTTTGAACAGCTCAGTTGCCGATGTTTTGTCCCCGGCTTTTGACTCGGAGACCGCCAGATGATAAAGGATGTACGGATCCTCCTGGTCGCCCTTGCTAAGATGCTCAATTGCTTTGGCGTGGTCACCTTTTTCAAAATGAATGAGCCCGAGGAGGTCATGATGATCCTCCATCTCGTTCGGGTTGTTATCCGCTTGAATCATGGCCAACTGCTCATCCGCTTTTGCCATCGCTGTTTCGAAGGCTCCCTTTTTAGCTGCGATAAGCGCTTCTTGAGCCAAGGCACCTTTGGTAAAATTATCTTTGAGAGACTGTCTCAGGTCAGAAGCCATCACGGTTTTTTTGCACTCTGCCAGACTTGCTTCAGCTTTAGCAAGATGGCCTGATTCAAGATGGATATTACACTTTTGCACATGAATTCCGGCAACCCGTGCGGATAGGCCTGCTTCTTGCGCCATTTTTATCGACTCGTCGAATGCTGCTACTGCTTGCTCAAAGTTGCCTTCGTAAATATGAGAAAGAGCAACCTGATTCATATCCGTTACCTTGGCATTCGGGGTGCTTTCCATTTCCATTGCTTTTCGAAAAGCCTCGCGCCCTTCATCGTACTTACCCATGAAAACCAGATTGGTGCCGATCTTTCGTTGAGACATATAAAAATTCGGATTTAACTCCACCGACTTTTTGAAATGCTCGATGGCGTCTTCGTGCCGGCCCATTCTGGTGTACAAGTCCGCGATAGAGTCGTGGGGGTTGGCTTCATCTGGAATGAGACGAATGTAGTTTTTAAAAGCTTCTTCGGATTTTTCGTATTCCTCTTTCTGGATATAGGCGTACCCTAAAGAATTGTAAACCGATGCAAAATCCTTATCGATTTCAATGGCCTTTTCATATTCAGCAATCGCTTTGTCATCTTCATTTTGACCACTATAGAAAAAGCCCATGGTCTGATGCGCACGCTTGTCGTTAGGAAATTTCTGTACCAGCTGTTCACAGAGCTCAACTGCTTTGACAGCATTGTTGTCCGCATTTGCCTGAGTTGCCTCAATCAGGAGGCGTTCCCCTTCGGAAGCATTTGGCGCTAAGGTCACAGCTTTCTCCAAATGTTTCTGGAAATCAGCAGCCGAGGTAGCGGTAAATGAGCGATTCAGATGAGCCAGAGCAAAATCCGGATCTGCTTCAATCGCTTTTGAAAAAAGGTCTCGCGCTTCATCGAATCTGACGTCGTCGAATAGCACACGACCCTCCAAAAAAAGTTTACGAGCTTCATCTGATTTAGTGGTAATTGCGATTTCATCTTGCGGATTAGTCTTTGAACTGCATCCTATTTGCAGGACAACTATGAGAAAAAAGATTAGTCCCCCAAGCGTACGATATATTCTGACATTCTTTGGCATGATATTCCTCCTTTTGGGATTAAATTAGCAATGGGCTAAATTGCTCATTCCTTTTTAAAGACTACCTATTGTGAAAATTCGATTACAAATCACCTCTTATCTTATTTGCTCTCACTATAACTCATTGTCATGGAATATTGCGACCCTCCACATAACACGAGTTTGTGCGGCGGTGGTGCATTACCCTGATACTTTGTCCGCTTGATGAGCGATCACAAAATCAAAATGGCTAGTTCGGGTATCGGTGGAGCCGTCCGCACCAAACAAAGTTAGCAGTCAAGATTCTTAGCTGCAAAACACTTACGATGATGTTTTGCTCTTTAAGTAGGTATCCACGACCTGTTCCAGAACGCTAAGCGGCATGGCACCGTTTTTAAGCACGACATCATGGAATTCACGGATGTCGAACTGAGCACCTAATTGTTGTTTGGCTTTCTCGCGCAACTCTAATATCTTCAGCATGCCGATTTTGTAAGCACATGCCTGCCCAGGAATGACGATGTAGCGTTCAATTTCGGCCACCACATCGCCTTCAGGCAAACCAGTGTTAGCAAGCATATATTCGATGGCTTGTTCGCGGGTCCATTTTTTATAATGGATGCCGGTATCTACGACTAACCGTACAGCGCGAAACAATTCGGCTTGCAGACGCCCTACGTTGCTGTGCGGATCTTTATGATAACCGTATTCAAAGGCCAGTCGTTCAGCATAAAGCGCCCAACCTTCAACATAGGCTGTAAAAGGAATAACCTTGCGGAAGGTGGGCACATCTTCAATCTCTTGCTGAATAGCCAGTTGAAAATGGTGGCCAGGCACGGCTTCATGGTAGGCCAGTGTGCGCATTCCGAATCGGGCTATTTCCTTCACATCGCGCAAATTGGCGTAAAAAACACCGGGCCGTGAACCATCCATGGCCGGCGGATTGTAGTAGGCACCGGGCGAAGTCTTTTCTTTGAATTCCGGGACCCGCTTAACTTCAACACCCATCTTGGGACGCACGTTAAATACGTCGCCCAAACCCTGGTCAATTTCATCGATGATCTCTTGATATGTTTTCAAAATTTGTTCTCGTCCAGCATCGCTGTCAGCAAACAGGAACCGCTTATCCTGAGCCAGTTTCCGCATGTGCGCCGCCACGGTTTTGCCCTTGTGTCCAAGACCCTCGAGGATTTCTTTCATCTCAGCCTGAATTCGCGCCACTTCCTTCAAGCCAATCTGGTGCACCTCTTCCGGTGTATAGTCGGAAGTGGTGTTGCTGCGCAACTGGTAAGCATAGTAGGCCTCTCCATTGGGCAGTTTCCAAACCCCATCATCCGTCGTTGCCTTGGCTTCGAGTACTTCTAAATACGCAATCAGCTTTTGATAGACCGGGTGGACGGTATCTTCAATTTGTTTTCGAACATCGGCATAAATCTCGTCCTTCTTTGCTTTTTCGAGCTTGTCTACTTTCTCTAATTTCTTTTTGAAAGAGACAAACAAGATGTTTTCCTCTAGCGGCTGGCTAGTGAAATTGCGCATCTCAGTCAGAACTTTTTCTATGACAAATTTTGGCGGGATGATGTCTTTGTCTTCTCGAAGTTTCAGTCCTTCTATAACTTGATTGAATTTTATTCCGAACTTAGACAATCGAGAGATGTAATTCTCTGCACTTTTCTCATCTTTTACCTGATGCACAGCGTCCATAAAGCTTGGCAGGCTGCTCTGCACGCCGAAGAGTTGATTAACAGGGTAGTTGTGATACATAAACAATTCCCCACGCACCGCATCGTCAAGAAACCACTCTAAGATGTCGCTAGAAAGACGTTGTGATTCGGTTTGTTTGTTACCTGCGTAGCTGCGTAACAGTTCGAGATCGCGGCGAACCTTTTTTGCAAGCTTTTGCGCTCGACTTGGTGAGGAGTCAGTGAGGTCGTCGCTATGGAAATCCAGCCAAGTGTTGTCAACCAAGCCCAACTGGGAAAGCAACTCGGGGTCATCAAGTAAATATTCGATAAAAACCCGCTCATAATAATGATTGATGTTCAGGGGCTTACCCCAAACCAACTTGTACGTCCACCATCCACCGACAAGCAACACTAGCCCTATAAATCCTAGTATGTATTTCTTTTTCATTCTGCCTCCTTTGCTAAGGTGTGGTAATGTGTCACTAAGTCTTATGCCTCAAGTCTTGGGCCTCGCGCCTGCTAACTATTAAATGAATGACCCAAATGCAATGTTGTAACACGACTTTTCACTTGATAGATTGCGAAATTCTTGTAGTCGCCAGGAATTGTTGTGCAGTCCAAACCCGTGTTATAGGCACAAAACATTGTATATGGATTGTGATTTTGCAATCCATATACAACCGTATTCATACATCTAAATCCAATCCAAAAACTGCAAGAGTTTAGATACTTTACGCGGTTCGGATAAATCTATTTTGCGTCGCCACAAAAAAACGCTTGCTATTCTATGGCCGTTTACCCGAGAAGCCGGGTTTATACAGCATAGAATTCTACCGTAAAATCTCTCTTTTTTTGAATTTTGAAAAGTCAACTTGCATTTGATTGCAGAAAATGTAAACGATGCCTTTCGTTAGTGACTCCATCACGAATCATATAAGCTTTTCTGGAACTGATTTCTGTAGGGGATGGGGATTTTATTTAAAATACAACAAAAATGACGTTTTGTCAACAAAAACAGAAGAATGTGTATGGAAGATTCAAAACTCCGGAATGAAGTCCTTCTCGAGGCAACTTTTGTGGCGGATACGGTTTCGTTAAATTTACGCTAAAATTTGGGTAAGGATGAGTATATTTGAGAATAGCAGCAATAAAAAAAGCCTGACTTTTAATCAGGCATTCAATTGAGAATTAAGAATTTAGCTTTGTAGCGGGGGAAGGACTCGAACCCCCGATCTTGGGTTATGAGCCCAACGAGCAAGCTCCGTTTGTATTAATATGGCAAAGCAGCCACCGCCTTCTTTTTTTGCTCAGCAACTATATGAGTATAAATTTGGGTCGTGGAAATATCTTTATGGTCCAATGCCTCTTGCGTAACTCGAATATTGTTATTCTTCAAGGTCTCAGTTGCAAAAGTATGCCGGAAAGCGTGAACTGCTCGGCCTTTCACATACATACCAGCTCCCTTTAGTACTTTCCTAACTTTAGAAGTAACCGTGTCACATATATAATGAACGACCAAATCCTCCGTATCAAAACTTCCATCTTGCTGCCGGCTTCTCATTTCCGCTGCCAATTCGGACTTCAGGATGTCGTTCATATATTTTATTTTTTCCTCGCCTTTGCCTCTAACTTTAATGGTACCATTAAACCAATCAACGTCTTTCCAATGAACCCCCCGACCGTCTCCAATCCTGCCTTGAAAAAGTTCGGAGCGTCTGGAACCGGTATAGATTAGCATTAGAAAAGCAAGCCTCATTTCACCATCAAACTTGGATTTTAATTCAATTATTTCAGCAGCTGTATAGTATTTCGGAAGTCTTCTTTCTACTTTGAACTTAGGCATTCTCGGAATGGGGTTCTTCGGGATTAGGCCTCTCCGGACTCCGTCATTGAGCATCGTAGAAATGTTCACCAAATCCTTGTTAACCCCTTCTTTCGAGGTCCTGCCGGTTTCAAGTCGATAATTCTTGAACTGGTCGATGTGTTCTAAATTCAAATTTGAGACAAGAAAACTCTGGCCGAGGCACTCCATCAGGTTTCTCATTGCGATAACATTTCTGCCAACAGTTGCGGGAGCAAAGTCATTTTTACGGCGTTCTTTGAGCTCATCGGTCAATTCATGGAGTGTAACTTTATCCTTTCTGGTATCGCCATCAGTATACATGGGCACACAGTCGCTGAAGCCGGCCCTGTAATTTTCGATTTCAACTTCAATTTGCTTTTTGGCATTATAGTAGTCGCAGAGTATTTGGGCTCTCCATACGGTATT
>SMXC01000267.1 GCA_004356825.1 Caldithrix sp. | reverse complement strand
GCTCCATATCATCCCAACCGGGATACTTAAACCCAGTTCTGTTTTCGCTATTGATGGCGATGGCGATATCGATGTGCTTTCGGCTTCTGAAACGGATGATAAAATTGTTTGGTATGAAAATGACGGCAAACAGGTTTTTACCTCCCATACCATCACGGCAGATGCGAATGAGCCCACTTCGGTTTTTGCAATAGATGTGGATGGGGATGTTGATGTACTTTCGGCGTCAAATGATGATGATAAAATTGCCTGGTACGCGAACGACGGTGATGAAAACTTCATGCCCCGCATCATCACAACAGATGCTAATGGCGCCACTTCGGTTTACGCTGCAGATGTAGATGGCGATGGCGATATCGATGTGCTTTCCGCTTCTCAGTTTGATAATAAAATCGCCTGGTATGAGAACAGCGCCTCCCTCCCTGTTACCAGCGTTAATTTTATACGCCCAGGGAGTGTTCCGCAACAATTCATTCTACACAATAATTATCCGAATCCGTTTAACCCGGCCACAACGATAACTTATGATTTACCCGAGGCAGCAAACGTAGTCTTAAAAATATACAATGTCCTCGGCCGCGAAGTCAGGACTTTATTGAACAGCCATCAACAACCGGGAGTCAAAAGTGTGGTTTGGGATGGTAGAAATGCGCCTGGGATAAAAGTAGGTTCGGGTATTTTTATCTATCGTTTGCAGGCGGGTGATATTGTGCAGACTAAGAAAATGATATTATTGAAATGATTTTAGAATCCGGTGATTTCTTAATCACGGCCATTGGTCGGAGCTAGCCTGGAAAAGGTGCGGGTAAAAACCAGCCTTAAGAGGTTGGATTATTGAAAAGACGATAGAGCCTATTAAGGAGGAACCTTCTCTTGAGTCAGGTGACTGAAAAGACCAGAGATCCCGTGCCCGCCAGTTTTCGGAGAACTATGAAGTGGGTGGTTTTAAGATCTGTGCATCGCCTGATTTCTGTTCGAGTCTGTTTCGCAGTCTCGGGTTGTTTTGTAGGGGTCAGGCGGCCTAACGCAGTCATCCACTTGATTGGAAGAATTAGCAAAATAGGTGCGTCGAGAGCTTGTTCTAAAGTAAATTATTGAAATATGTTTAAGTTAATTGGCCATCCAACAAGTGATGGTCGTGTTATCTACACCGCATTGACTTTCAGTTAAGCACACCTTATATTAGTATTCACTCCTTAAATTATTAAAAACAGATGGATTTAACTGCCTGGGCAATGCCCTGGATCGCTGCCCTTTTCTTTGTGGGCGTAATTCTGCTTTTGGGAGGCGGAAACGCGATGGTGCATGGAAGCTCCCGGCTGGCAAAAATTTTGGGCATTCATCCGATAATCGTCGGTTTAACCATAGTTGCCCTCGGCACATCGATGCCGGAATTCCTGGTAAGTATGATCGCGGCACTAAAAAATAAACCAGACCTTGCCTTAGGGAATATCATTGGCTCAAACGTTTCGAACCTCGGTCTCATACTCGGCCTGTCGGCGCTGGCGCGACCCATTGCCGTGCATCCAAAACTGCTGAAATTCGAAGTCCCGCTCCTCGTTGGCGTTTCCATTTACTTTTGGATCATTTGCTTCAACGGAATATTGAGCCGTTTCGACGGACTGACACTTACCCTGGGCTTTATCATTTATCTGGTCATCGTTATTTCCGGGGCGAGAAAAAGTTCTGATATTTTAGAAAAAAAATGCAATCCTTTAGAGAGTGAAAAAAAGCAAATTGGTATCAACATTTTATTTATTATCGTCGGCATAATCGGGTTAACACTGGGCGCAAGCTGGACCGTCGATTCCGCTTCCGAAATCAGTATAAGAATGGGTGTTTCGGAACTTATTCTTGGATTAACCCTGGTCGCAATCGGCACATCTCTACCGGAACTTGCTACCTCGATGGTTGCAGCCTTGAAAAAAGAAGGGGATATCAGTATCGGTAACATAATTGGCTCAAATATTTTTAATATGATGGCGATCGCCGGACCAACAGCGGTTGTTCACCCTCTGCCGGTCTCGCGAGAACTTATTTATAATCAACTGCCGATTATGGTTGGTCTCACAATAATCTTGTGGCCGCTTTTGCGCAGTGGGGGGGAATTAGGCAGAGTTAAAGGAGGATTTCTTCTTCTTTCCTACATTGTAATCATACTTTGGTGGACTTTGTAACTGAAGTTTAAAAGTGTTTAACCGGTTTGCAAAATTTGAATCAAAAAATAAAACTCGTCGTCAACCCTGCTGCAGGCAGCAGTAAAACAGCAAAAAAATGGCCGGAGACAGAAAAAAAACTAACCAACATTATAGGAAAGATCTCCATAGAATTCACCAAAGAGGCCAGTCATGCCACATTGATTACGCGTCATGCAATTCAACAGGGGTATGAAACAATCATCGCAGTTGGTGGCGACGGCACCATTAACGAAGTCGTCAACGGTTTCTTCGAGAATGCAAAACAAATTAACCCTGAAGCAAGTTTAGGAATAATTGCGATGGGCACTGGTGGAGATTTGGTCAGAACGTTGGGAATCCCAAAAAATGTCGAAGATGCTGCAACTAAAATAAAGACTCATAAAATCAAGAAATGTGACTTGGGGTTCATGAAGTGCCAGAGCTTGAACGGCAAACCGGTGACTCGTTATTTCATCAATGTTGCTGATGCCGGCTTCGGAGGAACTTTAACCAACCTTTCTTACCAATCAACCAAAGTATTCGGCACTAGCGCCACTTATTTAATCGCACTACTGAAAACCCTGTTTGTTCACGAAACCACACCGGTTGAGATTAAAGTGGATGATTCTTTCTCAAAGGAACAAGTTATCAGATCTGTGGTTATTGCGAATGGACAATATTTTGGCGGCGGGATGCGGATCGCGCCAAAGGCAAGAATCGATGACGGGCTATTTGATATTGTTATCCTTGGCAACCTAACTCCCGGAGAGGTTCTGGGTAATATCCACAAACTTTATAACGGAACGATGGTTGAACACGCAAAAGTTCAAAATTTGCAAGGAAAAAAGGTGAATCTAAATTCAGAATCCGAAGTTTTAATAGAGACCGATGGTGAACTACCCGGAAGGTTGCCTGCCTCTTTTGAAATATTGCCCTCGGTTTTGAACGTGATTTGTTGAATACTGTAGAATGGACGCAAAGAGCACGGAGAAACACAAAGGTTACCAGAAAATCTCAAAAATAAAAAGATTTCACCCAAAGCGCTAAGGGAACGCACAAGTTTTTTTTGAAAATTTCTTTGCGTAATTTTGCGACTCTGCGTGCACTCTTGGTTTCTCTTTTTGGTTCCGGCTTTGCCAGTTTATAAAAATAAAATTGAAAAATATCTGTGTTCTTTGTGTAACTTTGAGGGCTCTATGTCCAAAATAGAAATCCCCCTTTGGGAAAGGTGGACTTTTAATGGAAGGAGAAAAAAATGAATCGTCAAGAAGCCTGGGATTTAATGACCGAATATACAAAATCTGAAAACTTGCGCAAGCACATGTTCGCAGTCGAGGCCGCCATGCGTTTTTATGCCAAGAAATTTGGCGAGAATGAAGAAAAATGGGCAGTGGTCGGCCTGCTGCATGACTTTGATTATGAGCAGCACCCAACTCCGGAGGAACACCCTTTTGTTGGCGTCAAAATTCTGCAAGAAAAAGGCTACCCCGAAGAAATTACCCGCGCTATTCTGTCACACGCAGATTATTCCGGAGTCGTTCCGGAAAGTAATATGGAAAAAGCTCTGTTTGCTGTGGATGAACTGAGCGGCTTTATTGTTGCGGTATCTTTAGTTCGGCCTTCCAAAAGTCTTCTCGATTTAAAAGTTAAGTCAGTTAAAAAGAAATTGAAAACGAAAGCATTTGCGGCAAATGTGAGCCGCGAGGATATTCAAAAAGGGACGGAAATGCTGGGGTTGACTTTAGAGGAGCATATTCAAAATGTAATTGACGCAATGAAAACAATCGCAGGCGATTTAGGGCTGGCGGGAAATTAAATTCAGAAAAAAAATCGTGAAAATTAGCAACTTTTGAAATTTTCTTGCATATTTGTGCAGTTTCATTATATTAAACTTACGTAACAAGTATCTTACAGAAATAATTCTGAAATTAAATGCAGTCTGCCACAAAAATCAGGGCCGGTATTATTGGCCTGGCCCTGACATTTTCTCTCGTCCTGCAACTTCTATCAAATTATCCTCACTCGGTAGAGAAATATTATACAAACGGCATCTACCCAATCCTAACTTTAATTGTATCCAAAATATCCAGTCAATTTCCTTTTTCCATAACCGAATTCCTTCTGTGGACCGCGTTGCTCATTGGCGTTCCGCACACGCTTAGTCGTATCAGACAAAAAAGAATGCAATTGGGCTCGCTTATCTTAAATTTGCTGTCGATCTCTGCTGTCATTTACATTTGGTTCTATCTTTTCTGGGGTATCAATTATTTACGCCAGCCTTTGAAATCAAAATTAGATTTAGAAAATGTTCAGCTTGAAATCGATGCTTTTGACTCAACATTTGTGAAAATTATCCGCCAGGGGAACGAGTTGAATTTAAAATACTCAATTCAGAAAATCGAACACATCAACAGAGACATCGATTCAACTTATGACGAAATTTTCTCTCAATTGGGTTTAAAAAAAATCCCACGCAATCAGAGCACGAAAAAATTTGTCGGGAATTGGCTGTTGAACATGACCACGACCAGTGGTTTTTTCAGCCCGCTTTTCCACGAAATCCATTACAACAGAGACATGTTGATTTTCGAGATGCCGTTTGTACTGGCCCATGAGAAAGCGCATCAAATGGGCTACACCAGCGAAGCGGAAGCAAACTTCCTGGCCCATTTAGTTTGCACCAACGCTCGTGAGCCGCTGGTACGCTACAGTGGGTATTTCAGTCTTTTAGGGTATTTTTTCCGCAGCCTCAAGAACGATGAACCGAGGGCGGAATTCTTTAGATCATTGATCGATGAGGGGGTGAAATTGGATATTCAGGCCGTCCGGGAAAGGTGGAGGAGTCACGAAGGACTGATTTCAAAATTCTCAAGTAAAAGTTATGACTTATATTTGAAAGCAAACCGGGTGAGAGAAGGGATTCAAAGTTATTCGAGAGTGGTGGATTTAGTGATCAGGTATTACGGCAAAAACCAACCCTACCGTCGCGGCGGCTAAATAATTGAAACCGGGTCCACATCAATTGCAATTCTGACTTCCCGAGCTTTATTTTCTTCTTTAATCATTCCGTGGGCATTTTGAATCGCGTTTTTGAGAATTTTCCCGTTAGCATCTCTTCCCTTATCCCCCTTTAACAAAATCTGCCAACGGAATCTTCTCTTAATTTTAGGAATTGGTGAGGCAGTCGGCCCCAATATTTGAAAATAGCCCTTCTGTTTCTTTAGCGCTTTTTCAAATTCCTGAGCCGTTTGCTTAACCTTTAATTCATTTTCGCCGCTAAACAGCAAGCAAATAATCCGGCCAAAAGGCGGGTACATGAGTTCTCTTCGCTCTAACACTTCTCCCCTAAAAAATCTAATGAAATCATGGGTCAAAGCACAGTTAAGACAAAAATTGTGTGGGAAGTAAGACTGAATGATAACCTCACCCGGCAAATAACTGCGACCGGCACGACCGGCTACTTGCGTCAATAGTTGAAATGTACGTTCAGAAGACCGAAAATCCGGAATCAGCATTCCGACATCCGCGTCTATAACTCCAACCAGAGTTACTTTATGGAAATCAAGTCCCTTGGCAACCATCTGCGTCCCCAGCAGAATATCGTATTTTCCCTCGCCGAACTCTTTTAAAATCTTGTCGTGAGACCATTTGCCGCTTGTTGTGTCCATGTCCATGCGAACGACTCTGGCTTTTGGGAATTGATTTCGCAGTTCCGTCTCTACTCTTTGTGTGCCAATCCCTCGAAACTGAATATCGACACCCCGGCATTCCGCACATTTGTCCGGCGCCCGTTTTGAAAATCCGCAGTAGTGACAGCGAAGCCGGTGACCTGTGAGGTGGAAAGTTAAAGTAATCTGACAATCCTCACACTCTTCGATGTAACTGCAGTCGCGACATTTTATATAACTTGAAAAACCCCGCCGGTTTAAAAGTAAAATTATCTGTTCTTTTCTGGCGATTTTTTCTTCAATTTTTGCGGCAAGCAGTCGTGAAAAAATCGTCTCCTTCTTCCCGGATAGTCGTCGTTCTTTATGCATATCCAAAATCTTTACATCCGGAAGAGGAACGTTGTTTACTCGACGGCGTAATTCTATCAGCTTGTATTTCTCGGTCTTGGCATTATAAAAAGATTCTGCTGAAGGAGTTGCCGAGCCGAGAATCACAACGGCTTGAGCAAACTTTGCCCGTACTACCGCTACATCCCGGGCATGGTACCTGGGTGACGTGTCCTGTTTATACGAACCTTCGTGCTCTTCGTCAACGACAATCAAGCCAACATTTTTCAAAGGTGCAAATACTGCCGATCTGGGTCCAATCGCCACTCTAGCCTTGCCCTCTTGCAGCAATCGCCAGGAATCCAGGCGCTCACCCGACGACATCGCACTGTGAAGTACCGCAACTTTGTCCTTAAAATGAGCTCGAAACCTCGCGACTGTTTGAGGTGTCAGAGCAATTTCTGGGACGAGTACAATCGCGTCTTTTCCTTTCTCGAGGGTTTTATAAATCGCCTCAATATAGACCTGGGTTTTACCGCTGCCGGTAACGCCGAACAACAAAAACGTCTCAAACCGTTCCTCCCGGATCGGCACCTCGATTTGTTTCAAAGCTGCCTTCTGCTCATCATTTGGAGAAATTGGTTTCGGTTCCTCAACATTATTTGAGCCATAATAATCGCGCACAACCTCTTTTTGAATAAATCTGATTAAATTCGATTTCTCCAGCGCTTTCAACGAAGCCAAGGCCGAACCGGTCTGCTTTAAAAGTTCTTTTTGAAGAATATCTTCCTTCTTCACTTGTAAATAGCGTAGACAACTTGCTTGTTTAGCTGCCCGTTTTTTTAAAACTTCGATTTTTATTTCATCGAAATTTTCGGGAAGTAAGCGAACGTATTTTTCAACTCTTGGTTTTAATTTGGAACTTGTCATAAATTGCTGCACTTTGACCAAGCCTATTGACTCAAGTTGATTAAGGCTTGAGTCAATACTTTTAGTGCCCATTCGTCTTCTCAGTTCATTGACGGAAATCTTACGGTTCTTGGCAATATAACGCAGGGTTTGCGCCTGCCGGGGCGCGCTCTTCTCTAATTTGGCAGCTTCAATTTCAGCCTCTTCGGTACAAATTTCAACCATCGATTTTGATGCTTTCATAAAAAAACCAGGTACCATGCTTTTCAGAACTTCGCCCAAAGAACAGAGATAATAACCAGATATCCAACCTGCCAATTTAAGCATTTCACGCGAAATAAGCGGTTTTAGGTCCAGGATATCCTCAACAGCTTTAACTTGTTCAAGCTCGGTTTTGTCAGTGATTTCAACGATGAATCCGGTCAGTCTTCGGGCGCCAAATGGCGCGATCACCCGGCTGCCAATTTTAGCGAGGCTGGTAAGCTCACGGGGGACAAGATAAGTAAAAGTTTTGTTTAGGGGTAAGGGTAAAGCGACATTTACATAAGTTTCAGGCATGAACTAGTTTAATAAAAAAATCTGACACTTTCAACTATCATCTGATCCAAAAAAAATGCCTTCGCTTTTTTGCAAGGGCATTTCCGAAACAGGGATTGGTTATTTAGCCTAAGTATTTTCTAAGCGGTTCGAGACGCGACCGATGCCGCATCCGCCGCAAGGCTTTCTCTTTGATTTGTCGAACACGCTCTCTGGTCAGTTGAAAATGTTCGCCGATTTCCTCGAGAGTTAACGGTCGATCGCCTTCCAGACCAAAGTACAAACGAATGATCTCAGCTTCCCGCGGTTTCAACGTGACCAATACCTTGTCAATTTCCTCTTTCAAGGATTCTTGCATGAGGGCGTCGTCCGGCGGCGAATAGCGATCGCTTTCAAGCACGTCCAACAGGTTATTACCCTCTTCTTCTTTAAAAGGTTCATCGAGAGAAAGATGGCGCGCCGAGGTTTTTAAAACATCTGCGACCTCATAATCCGTCATCTCCATGCTGTCCGCAATCTCGTGCATGCTCGGTTCGCGGCCATATTTTTTTTCCAATTTCTCAAGCACCCGGCCGACTTTATTAATTGCACCGACCCGATTTAAAGGCAATCTCACCACGCGGGACTGCTCAGCCAAAGCCTGCAAAATCGACTGTCGAATCCACCAAACAGCGTAGGAGATAAACTTAAAGCCGCGGGTTTCATCGAATCTTTGTGCAGCTTTAATAAGTCCGAGATTCCCTTCGCTAATTAAATCCTGCAAAGGCAGTCCCTGACCCTGGTATTCTTTAGCAACGCTAATTACAAAGCGTAAGTTGGCTTTGACCAATTGATCTAATGCGTTGGACTCCCCTTTGCGGATTCGCCGGGTTAATTCAATCTCTTCCGAAGGTGGCAGAGGTGTAAATCCACCAATCTCTTCTAAATATTTTTCGATGGATTGCTTGGGACGATTGTCCGGTTTTTTCTGCTTTTTAGCCATTTCCTTGTTTATATTACCCTGATTTATTTTTTGGCTTAAATTTAGTTACGAAAATAAAAATCACTTGTTTTTATACTTCTCATCTGGTAATTGGTTTCAAATAGTGCAGGACAATTCATTTATATCATTGTCATGAAAACAATAATTTAGGTACAAAATATATTCCTGATTTATGCAAAAATCAGGCTTGCTGAAGTATGCTTGCAATTCAACCCTGTTACATACCTTCAAAACAAATGAGCTGCAGGTTTATAAATTGATGAAAATCAAAGGAATGAATAGTCAATGGCAGGCATCTATTGATGCCAAGGCCTCCTCTCCTAACCTGTGAACGCCAAATATAAGATAGTTAAAATAAATTGTCAATACATATTTGAAAAAAACTTTAGAAAAGTAATTGAAAGTCGATAAACATTTGCATCCATAAACAATCCCAATTGTAACCAACAAGCGCAATTTATGTTAAGAAATCAAACCTATCTGCATAATTTAAAAGATCTTGCGTATGAGCCTGGTGAAGCCAAACTCCAGGAATCCTCACACGAAAACGACCTTATTTTTGAAAAGACTTCCGACAATCATATTGAACAACTTATTCAGCAAAATCATTGCTTGCAGCAGGCTTTAGAAGAAGCAGATGACAAACTAAAAGAAACTCAAGCGCAACTAGCTCAAGCTGGAAAATTAGCAACCCTTGGCACACTTGGCGCTGAAGTCGCACATGAGCTGAATAATCCGTTAACAGTCGTGAGCGCGGAAGCAGATGAAATTATCGAAGCCCTTGGAAATGGCAACTTCGATAAAGAATTTGCGGCCATATCTGCAAAAAACATCAAAAAATACGCGGAACGTATGCGGGTTATTATCGATCACATCGGAAGATATTCCAGAGACGACAAAAATTCCGCCTGGGAAAGGGTCAATATTAACCGGCCGATAAACGATTCTCTGATTCTGCTAAAGTCACAGCTTGCAGATTCTGGAATTTCAATTGAACTCACCCTTAATGAAAACTTACCCGCGATGTGGGGCCACACAAATAAATTAGAATCGATTTTTCAGAACTTACTTACGAACGCTGCAGATGCGTTTGGTTGTATAAAAGATGGACGAACAAAAAAGCTGCTGATCTCAAGCAGCCTGGAAAATACAAACAGGATCTTGGTTAAAATAAAGGATAATGCGGGCGGCATGTCAAAAGAAATCAAGTCTAATATTTTTGAATCATTTTTTACCACAAAAGCTGCAGGGAAAGGCACAGGATTAGGATTGGCAATTGTGCAAAACCTTGTAAAAGAACACCGGGGAATCATTCATGTTGATTCTCAGGAAGGAAGAGGCACCGAGTTTACATTAAACTTTCCGCTTGAAAGAAGGATTACTCACATTGAGAAATAAGGTTTGATCAGATGGACAAGCAAAAGAAAATCTTGATTATCGATGACGAAGAAACAATCGTTGACATTTTAAAACGGCGCTTTGAGCGCCTGGGCTTCATGGTTTATTCAGAATGCGATGGCGCCCCTGCTATTGAAGTCTTAAAAAAAGAAATGATTGATCTGGTTGTTTGTGACGTTAAGATGCCGAACGGCATTTCCGGTTCTGATGTTTTGAAAGCATCTCAAACCTACAATCCAGGCACCAAATTCGTAGCAATGTCCGGACATCTGAATTCGCATGAATCTGTGGAATCTATCATGAAAGATGGCGCCTCAGTTTTTATCAAAAAACCCTTCCCTTGTCTGACAGAAGTAACCCGTAAAATTGCAAGTTTAGTTGCATAATCGTACGAGCACTACCCTGGTTTTTTTAAAAAAACTAATTTTTTTCTTGACTTTAAAACTAAAATTCTGTTCTCTAAATAAACAACTAATTTTTTAACAAAAACAGGGAGGATGATCAAAAAATTTCTTTAATGGCTTATTAGAGGCAGAAAAGCCCGGTGGTACTTTTAGATATTCTAGCAAGGGGCTTTAATCTATGCGACTCTGAAATTACTTATCTCCTACTTGTGCCCTAATTAAGCGTTATTTTTTCTTCTATTTTCTTTCCACCCTCACACACTCTTTATTTTGGCTCTTTTCTAATTTACCAGAGAGCATTTCTTTCTTTTAATTAACCTGCTTAATTCATGAATTTCCATTTCAGGCAAAAAAACTACAATATTGTCATGCCCGAGTCATCGGGCATCCATTACCTGCACTAGGTTTATTGACTTGTATTAGACTCCCGCCCGAGTTTATCCCTGCGAAGGCAGGGGCGGGAATGACAACTTTTATGGTTTGTGAATTATTCAAGTTAACTATTTTTGCTCTTCACCCTTTCGATTCAAACATTTTCTGAGTCGAACGGCCTGTCTCCCATTTTAAATAACTCATTTCTTTAAACAAAAAGGAAGGGACTACCATGAAAAGAACACTCTTTCAAAGTGTACTGCTTGTTGTATTGATCTGTTCAATCCCAGTCCGGGGACAGATCCCTCAGACATTGAGTTACCAGGGTGTCTTGACCGATGCAAATGGCGCTATTGTGCCTGATGGTAAATATACTCTCACATTTAAACTTTTCGATGCCGACGAGGGAGGTAAGGCTATTTGGTCGGAAAATCAAAAAGTCTTCATTCAAAATGGCTTGTTTAATGTAGCCCTGGGAAGTGTCAGTCCTCTCGACATTCCTTTCGACAAACCATTTTGGCTTGCGACCGCAGTCGGCGAGGGTTCTGACACCGGTCAGCGCATGGAACTTACAGCCACGCCATATAGCTTATTTGCCCGCACAGTTGCTGATGGCGCCATCACAGGCAGAAAAATAGCTAACAATGAGGTCGTCCGCAGTATTAACTCGATTAAAGATAATGTTAAATTGACGGCGGGCGAAAATGTCAAAATCACTCAAAATGGCAGCGAACTTATCATCTCTATGTTGGAAGACCGGACCACCCTGGCAGGTTCGTTGAATTTCTGGAAACTTACTGGTAATTTTGGTACGCTGCCCGGACAACACTTTGTTGGCACCAAAGACAAGAAGCCTCTAGTTTTCAGAACGAACAGGGCAATCAGAATGGTCATCCGTGAAACCGGTGACGTTGGAATCGGCACCATAAATCCGGGAGCTAAACTGGAAATTGCCGGAGATATAAAAATTGTAGATGGAACTCAAGGAGCAGGTAAAGTTCTTACTTCAGATGCAACAGGTTCGGCGAGTTGGCAGACAGCAGTCGGCACGCCAGGGCCAACTGGACCGGTTGGGCCCCAGGGAGCAACCGGCGCGAACGGGCCCGCAGGAGCTAACGGAGCAACAGGTCCTGCCGGGGCTACTGGAGCCAGCGGCCCCCCCGGACCAACTGGACCGGTTGGTCCGAATGGCGCAACAGGAGTTGCAGGAGCCAATGGCGCAACTGGCGCTGCTGGTCCTGCCGGGGCTACGGGGCCTGCGGGTGCAGCCGGAGCAAGTGGCGCGACCGGAGCAACCGGACCCATTGGTGGAAGCGATGGAGAGATTATTTATAACAACAGCGGTGTCGCTGATGGCTCTGATATTTTCTATGATGACACAAACAACAGGGTTGGAATTGGGACAACGACACCGAGTACAAAGTTTCATGTAGTAGGACAAACCCGGGCGTCTTCATTTAGTTCTGCAAATGGCACTTCAGGCGGCCCGGCCTATCGTTTTGAAAGCGATACCAACACAGGAACATTCCGCCCTGCTGCTGATAATTACGCCATTACAACCGGGGGCTCGGAACGGCTTAGAATCGACGCAAATGGCAACGTCGGTATCGGCACGGCCAGCCCAACCAGTAAGTTGGAAGTAAATGGCGGCGATATCCAGGTAACCGGCGGCTCTTTCATCGATGACGGTACCACTTTAAATGTCCCCGATTATGTATTTGAGCCGGATTACAAACTCGAATCCATCGAGGAGCATGCTGAGTACATGTGGCAAGAAAAGCATCTGCCAGCCGTCAAGAGCGCAAAAGAGCTTAACGACTCCAATGGTTACAACATGGCCGAGAGACGGGAGCAAATTCTTGAGGAACTGGAAAAAGCCCATGTCTACATCGCGCAATTGTATGACACTATCAAAAAACTAACAGCAGAAAGTTCCACCACGCAAGCAAAGTTGAGTAAAACAGAGTCAGAATTGAACAGAGTAAAATCCCAAATGGCTGAATTTGATGCACTCAAAGCCAGGATGGCAAAAATAGAAGCGGCTTTGCAGAAAATGGAACTATCGACCGCGAAAAACGAAAGTGGGGCAAAAAACGCTGCGACTGCAACTGCTAAAGCGTCTGCAGGAAGTGAATAACCCTGAATCGAAAATCCCGTTTAGGCTCTCAAAAGAATAGAGCGAAGGCGTCCAGTCGACAAGCTCAGCACATGCCTCGCCGAGGCGTTTTTTTCGAAGTTCTATGCTTAGTAATCCCTCGGCGGGACGCCTTCGGGCTAGTTTCTTGACTTTTAGAAAGGGGGAAAATGCACTTAATTATTTGTTAAAATTAAACTTAGAGCTTTAATTAGTCCAATACGTTTTACAATACATTTTACTTACTAAGGAGAATAATCATGAAACTAAAAATAATTTGTATCCTTAGCTTTTTCTTTACACTCGCCTTAACACAAGCTGAAGCACAAGAGGCAATAATCACCGTCAGCAAAAGCAAAATAGGAACCGGTGTTGCTGTTTTTGATGACGGCACCTACCGGATTGCCGGGGCCCTGGCCCAACCCATCCGGCAAAATCCAGGTCAGTTGACCAGGGGGCAATTCTGGTATTTACCGGTTCAGATAGTTACCACCGAAGTCGCACCAAAAGAAAACAGTATTCCCATTAAATTCAGTCTTGATCAGAACTACCCCAATCCTTTCAATCCGACGACCACCATTCAATTTACGCTGCCGGAGGCTTCGCGGGTGACTTTAAAGCTTTTTGATATTCTGGGTAGGGAAGTGGTTACTTTAGTGGATAAAGAAATGACGACGGGTAGTCACAAAGTTCTGTTTGATGCAAAAAACTTTGCTAGCGGTGTTTACTTTTATCGCATTCAGGCGAAGCCTGAGGACTCAGACTCAAGGCAAGCATTGATACAATCAAAAAAAATGATACTCTTAAAGTAGTTTGAGCTTCCAACCAAAAAACGAGTGCTCGTCAAATAAAAAACCCCCGGTTCTTTAAGAGCCGGGGGTTTGTAAATCAAAAACCAAACTATACTTTTGTAACGTTGACAGCCTGGTACCCTTTTGGGGTGCTCTCAACTTCAAACTCAACTTGATCTCCTTCATCCAGAGATTTGTATCCGTCGCCGGCAATGGCGTTGAAATGAACAAATACATCATCTCCTTCTTCGCGAGAGATAAAGCCAAAACCCTTAGAGCCGTTGAACCATTTAACAGTTCCTTTTTCCATAGGATCAGTCCTTTTTAAAATTATTAATTAAGTACATATCTGTTCACAGCCTTTCAGGGCAAAAAAAAATCGTTTTGAATGGTGCAAAAATTACTACACCATTCTCCACGATATGCTTTTCTGCTTGCTACTTTTTCTGAAACTCTTGTCGCTCAAAATTCTAAAAGGTGTAAAAACACGTGTACAATTATTTTAACATTGAAAATGTATGATTTATTATTTTAAAAAGCAACCTTTATTTTAAATTTCTAAAAAATAGTCTTCACAGTCACGACAATATTTCTTGTAACAAATGTGCACCGCACACTTCTTGAAATGACTGAAATTATACCTGTTTTCTGGCTTTGCGCAAAAAACTTACTCCCAGGTACGTCGCACCGCCAGGTAATTCATGAATTATCCAAGCTAAATATTCCTTTGCATTAAAAGATTCCGTTTGTTAATTTAACTTTTACCTAACGTAAGTAATTTGCTTTTGGCTATTGGAAATAATTTCTATGCACTTATGCAACGCATGGCATTTCAC
This sequence comes from Caldithrix sp., assembly GCA_004356825.1. GTDB lineage: Bacteria > Zhuqueibacterota > Zhuqueibacteria > Oceanimicrobiales > Oceanimicrobiaceae > Oceanimicrobium. Next base: position 12,977 of record SMXC01000267.1, on the reverse strand, counting down.
TTATCAGGTAACTTACGATGAACCCTTGTTAATCCTTGATTCTTACGGCCAACAGCCAAGCGTTCAATTCTAAGTTTTTATGCAAACTAATTCAAACCCTATTATTAAAAAAATTCTCTAATCTTCCATGAGAGGAAGCGAATAAAATGATAAGATTTTCGACTCTCCTTTTAGCCCTTTTTTATTTCTGCCAAAGTTATGGTTGTTCGGTTCTAAAACAAGACCAACCAACCATTATCCTTATCTCCATTGATGGCTTTCGCTGGGACTATCCTGAGAAAGCCGAGACGCCCAATCTCGACTTTCTCATCAACTCCGGTGTGCGGGCGAAGTCGTTGATTCCCTGTTTCCCAACTAAAACATTTCCGAACCATTACACCATCGTCACCGGGCTCTATCCTGAAAACCACGGAATCATCGCCAACAACATGTTCGATCCTGTTCGTAATAAGCACTTTAAATTAAGCATTTCAGAGGCAATTCATGATTCGACCTGGTGGGGTGGTGAACCCATCTGGGTGACGGCAGAGAAACAAGGCCTTAAGACTGCCTGCTATTTTTGGCCGGGATCGGAAACAAAAATAAAAGGCATGCTGCCGACTTATTATTTCAATTATGACGGCCAAGTCCCAAACGAAGAAAGAATCGAACAGGTTGTCAAGTGGCTTGACTTGCCCTTGGACCAGCGGCCTTCTTTGATAACAACCTATTTTAGTACTCTGGACAACGCAGGTCATACCTATGGTCCGGACTCTAAAGAAGTTGCTGAAGCAATTCACTATATTGATTCTGTAATCGGAATTTTATTAAATGGGCTGAAAGAAAGAAACCTTCTGGAGAAAGTGAATGTCATCATTGTATCCGACCACGGCATGGCCGCCACCAGAGCTGACCAGATTATCTTTCTCGACGATTATATCGATTTAAATGGAGTCGATGTCGTTGATTGGAATCCGGTAGCTGCTATCAATCCTCGAGGGGTCGAGGAAGAGACCATTTACCAGAGATTGGTGAATGCACATCCAAAATTAAAAGTCTATAAAAAAGAAGAAGTGCCCGAGAGGTTCCACTTCGGCAAGCATCCTGTTACTCCAAAAATAGTCGCCATCGCAGATGAAGGTTGGTCCATATCCAGTCGCCCCTATGTTGATGCACGGACGGGTTACGGCGATGGCGGCAATCACGGCTTTGACGATCAGCTCGCTTCGATGGGAGCCACTTTTATTGCCAGTGGACCCGCCTTTAAATCCGGCGTAATGGTCGAGCCGTTCCGAAATATTCATATCTATGAATTGATGGCAAAAATCCTGGACCTCCTACCGGCACCCAATGACGGCTCTCTCGATTCGGTGAGAGTTGTGTTGCGGGACTAACCGCCAAAAACAACTTTGAAACGACTACTCGTTCAAGCTCCAATCGTATTTTGTGTGTCTAATTTTCCAGCTTTCGGGAATTGCTCTTATGGACTCGGCAAGAGTGTCGGGTAAAAAATTGGCTACAAACAGTAACCGTTCTTCATCATTTTTACCAAAGTCATCTGCAAACCAGTCGAGTATTTTCGACAGGTGGGCTTCCTTCTTTTCGACATTAAAATAGTTTCTCACTGCATCGCCAAAAAATATCCGCGCCTGATCAGAGAGTTGCTCGTCCAGCTTTTGGCCTTCGTACGCCTCAGAACGTAGCGGTGGGCACCCTTTTGAAGCACAAACCAGAGCAAAATGGGCCAGCGGGCATGGGATTTCAGAGCAAACTTGTGTGAATACGGCTTTGGGGTCTCGAATGGCGGCGCGAATTATTTTATGTTCGATGAAATTCAGACTGATTTTCCTGCCGTTGATGACAACAAAGTTTTTATCCCAGACCGTCTTTTTCAAAAGCGTGCCAATAAACAGACCACCAAAATGCAGCTCGTTGATACTTTTGATCGGGTAATTATCACAAATGACCTTCAAAGTATAAGCGTTGTAAGCGTTTATCCAGAATGCCAGTTTTGCTTTGTCGTTTTGAATTTTTGCCGGATCGGTGCCCGCTAATCTTGAAATATATTCTTCCAAACGATTATCGCTACTCAGGTCATGGTAATTCACTTTTCCATCTGAAACATATTCTTTTAAAATCTCGGTAAAAAGGCTGTGCGCATTTTCCTCATTGCAGTCGATACCCTCACCGACAGGATTAACAACCAAAGGGTGGCCTGTGTAGCCACAAAAATATAAAAAAAATGTGACGATTAGAAATTTCACAAATGACTCCTTACCCCCCTGACGTCGCATCTTCGGCCAGAACAGACGGCGGTGTGGCGTCGTCGAGATTGTCCAAATAACCCTCCGGCAGTGCGACCTTTTGTTTGCCCCGCCTTTTGCCGCGCGGTTTGCGCAAACTGCTGAACGGAAATGGTTCATCGCGATTTATATCCGCAAGAATTTCCTGCAAAGCTGAAAAGGTCTCAACTCTCACCAATTTTTTGAGTAAGGCAGGCGCGCTTCTAAATCCTTTAACGTACCAGGTTGAGTGCTTGCGAAAAGAAAGCATGGCGAATTTTTCATCAAACCAGTCGCACAGAAGATGCGCGTGTTCGAGCATAACCTCAACAACCTGACCAAGCGTCGGCGGTTTTTGAATTTCACGGCCGTCAAAAACATCCGCCAAATCGCGGAAAAGCCACGGGCGGCCCAGGCAACCGCGGCCTACCACCACACCATCGCAGCCGGTGGCTCGCATCATTCTCAGGGCATCGTAAGCTTCCCAGATATCGCCGTTTCCCAAGACCGGAATTGTTCTAACTGCGTTTTTGAGCTCGGCGATTGCCTCCCACTGTGCCTGCCCTTGATAAAGCTGTGCAGCGGTTCGGGCGTGCAGCGCCACTGAAGCGCACCCCGCATCCTCTGCGATTTTTCCGGCGGTCAGATAAGTGGTGTAATGTTCATCAATTCCAATTCGGAATTTAATTGTGACAGGAATCGATCCGGCGTTTTTGACAGCCGCCTGCACAATATTCTGCAAAAGTTTCGGTTTAAGCGGTATCGCAGCGCCGCCACCTTTGATTGTCACTTTGCGCACCGGGCAGCCGAAGTTTAGATCGATATGATCTACGTGCTGCTCACTCACTAATTGTTCTACCGCCCTGCCAACAAAATACGGATCGACACCGTAAAGCTGCAAACTGCGCGGTTTTTCATCGGCTGCAAAGGATGCCAGTTTCAGGGTTTTCGGGTGCCGTTTAACCAGCAAACGAGCAGTCACCATTTCACTGACATACAAACCCGCCCCGAATCGGCGGCACAAAGTTCGAAAGGGCGCGTTGGTAATTCCAGCCATCGGCGCCAAAACCACCGGCGGCCAGACGCGCAGAGGCCCAATCGGAATGGGTTTAAATTCGGCGGCGGAAGCAGGCTCAACATCCCGGTTAATTTGACTGGCGTATTTTTCGGTCATTAGATTCTTTTATAAAAAAGTCCTCGATTAAAATAAACCCATATTAAGTTTTAAAAGTTCCTATCAAATCAACCAGAGATTGCAGGTCGGGGACTTCGAAATCCGGTTTTTCCTCTGCGGCAGGCGTTGCCCCAAACCCTTCTTTCCCCTCTCTTCTGTTGAGCCAAACCGTAGCAAGGCCGAGTTTTTTTGCGGGCACAATATCGTGGAAAAGGCTTTGCGCCACGTGCAAAATGCGCTCTTTCGGTAACCCAAGGTGCTTCACTGCGAACTGAAAATTTTGCAGGGAAGGTTTATAAGAACCAATTAGCTGGGCAGTGAAAACAGTGTCAAAATTCACTTGCAAATTTTGCGCGGAAAAAGCAAACAAATCATCATCGATGTTGGAGAGAATGCAAAGTTTGTACTTTGTCTGCAGTGCCTTCAAGGCCTTGGTTGAATCTTCAAAAGGAGGCCAATGTTTCACACAAGTTGAAAAAACGGCCAGCTCCTCTTCGGAAGGCTTGAAGCAGAACTTAGTGGCAAAACCTCTGAGTATAGACCGCAGGACGGATTTGTAAGTTTGATATTCTCCCCCTTCTGCTTTTGCCTCCAGGACAGAATAGATTTCTAAGATTTCATCGCCGCCGATTTCGATTCCATGGTTGTTCAAAACCGGCTTCAGAGAAGACAGAATCCCCTTTTCCCAGTCAATGAGGGTGCCATAGCAATCGAATGTAAGAACATCAAATTTTTCAAAATTAAGCATATATCTTAAAATGACAAAAAAATGAATAAAAACAAGCAATAATTCTATTGGTACAGGAGTGTGAAAATTAAGCAAGTTTGTTTTGCAAATATTTGCAAAAAAAAATCGGAACAAAACTGGCAAACAGGCGTTATAGTTTCTATATTTTAACAATTATTCAAATAAGACAACAAGAGACAGGATATGACTGAGTTAACCAGCGAAAGCTGTATTCGCAAAAATGTAGATGTTCCCATACTGCGAGGTTTGCAAGAACAACTTCATGAAAAATGGGATCTTGAAAACCTCGCAGATTTACTCACTGTGGCCGGGAACGAAACCAGATTAAAGATTTTATTTTTGCTGGCAAATCAGCCGGAACTGTGCGTTTGTGATTTGGCCGATGTCACCGGAATGACCGTCTCATCCATCAGCCACCAACTGAGCAAGTTGCGGGCTCACGGATTGCTCAGCAAACGTCGCGAAGGTCAGACGATTTTTTACCGGCTTTTGGATACCCCCTTCGTGGCTTTTCTAAAGCAACTCTTTGAGTTGGAGGATTAAAGGATGAAGACAGCTTTAGCGTCCACCGGATCTGTGATTACAGCGCTGCTTGCTTCTTTGTGCTGCATTGGACCGGTCTTGTTTGCACTGGTCGGCGCCGGCGGTCTTGGCTTCGCTTTTGTATTTGAGCCGTATCGAGTGTACTTTTTGGTCTTGACTGTTATCTTTTTGGGAGTGGGATTCTTTTTCACTTATGGCAAAAGAGAAGTGCGGTGCGAAGACGGCACCTGTAAAATCAAATCTTCCAGCAAGCGGAACAAAGTGCTTTTATGGATCGCCGCTGCAGTAGCCCTGGTATTCATGTTTTTTCCGCAAATATTAACCCTTTTATAAACGTTGACCTTCTTTAAGAAGGTTAGAGTGTTTCGCATAAAAGAGACTAACTCTTCGACAAGCTCAGGGCAGACTCTTTGCAAAGAGGAGGTTTATCATGTTAAAAAAGGTATTAAGCGTTGCACTTGTTGGCCTTTTAGGAGGCGCTTTGATTTTCGGTTGTGGTAAACCTGATGGCAATAACCTGCCTGAATCTAAAGAGATGGCGGCTGCAAACATCCGGAAGGTGAAACTCGACATCGAGGGCATGACCTGTACCGGATGCGAATACAGCGTTGAGACAGCTTTGACAAAGATAGCAGGAGTCACCAATGCCGAGGCGGATTATGAAGGCAAATCGGTTGAAGTAGCATTCGATCCGGAAGTTGCTGCCCGTGGCGCAATTGGTTGAGGCCGTGAATAAAACCGGATTTAAAGCAAAAGCTGAAGAACTAAATTAAGGAGTTCCAAAATGTCAGATTGTTGCGGTGGTCCCGAGTGCACAGTGGGAACCTCAGCTATTTGCCAAGGGTGTGGTCAAAAAGGCAAGAGTGTCCAAAAACTTACACCAGAGCATCTTTTGGTGGAATCCAAAGTATTGGAGCTTAAGAAAGCAGAATACTTCTATTGCCCAACAAAAACGTGTGATGTGGTTTATTTTACAAACGATGGCAATCAGTATTTCAAGAAAGAAGAGGTGAAAGTGCGGGTCGGAAGTAAAGAAACCGAAGACCCGATTCCAATTTGTTACTGCTTCGATTTTACACGCGAGAGAATCTTCGATGAAATTCGAACGACTGGTAAAAGCACAACAACTTCCTATATCACCAATAAAATAAATGGCGGTGAGTGCGCTTGCGAAATTAAGAATCCATCTGGCAGGTGTTGCCTCGGGGAGGTGAATCGCACAATCAAGCAAGCGCAGCTATATGCTGATAGCCCTGAAGCTCTGACACAAAGTTAACCATGAACCGTAAAGAACTAAATGAACTTGCCAAACGCATCTGTGAATCAGAGGTTCCCACTCATTTTGAACCCGACGAATCACGCCTTCTCATTCAAGTCTGGCGGCTGGTTGCTCAGGGACAACCTGTAGCAGAAGAGAGAATTGAACAAATAGCTTCAAAGTTGAATTTGTCGACCGAGGCCGCCTTTTCATTTATTTTCCGGCTCAGCGAGCGGGATGAACATGGCAACATTGTCGGCATCTTTGGTCTATCTCAGAAAAACCATCCGCACAAATTCATTGTCGACTCCAAGACTTTTGCTACTTGGTGTGCGTGGGACGCTTTGTTCTTGCCCTCAATGCTCAAACAAACAGCAGAAATTGAATCGACTTGTCCTGCCACCAAGGAGACCATACGTGTAACGTTAACGCCCGGAAGAGTGGAGAGGATTGAGCCTGACAAAGCGATTCTTTCTTTCATCCTGCCACAACCCACAAAGGATGGGCTTGACAGCGTCGAAGCGGTACGGCGGGCATTTTGTTGTCATGTGCATTTCTTCCGCTCGACTGAGGCAGCCACCGACTGGTTTTCCGGGAAAGAAGAAATAGCGCTACTCACGGTTAAGGAAGGTTACCAACTCGGACAGTTAGCATTTAAGGAAATTTTACAATTTGTGTAGATTCTCATTTTTAAGATGGATGGAGAACGAAAATGAAACAATTAAGCATTTTAATTCCATTAGTTGTCACTTTTATTTTATCATACAGTCAAGACGCACAAAATCAAACAAAATCCAATACTTCTCAACCTGAAACCATCCCTGTTGGCAAAGGCCCGGATGCTCTGTTCTTAACTCCGAATGAAAGATACCTCTACGTCGCCAACGTCGAAGACTCGTTCATCAGCGTTATCGACACGCGCACGGATAAAGTGGTGCAAACCATCGATGGCACCGACTATCCCTGGGGCTTCACACGATTGGGTGAGACCAACCAGGTAGCAGTAAGCGGGTGGGATAAAGGCGTCGATGTCATCGATTTTATCACCCACAAAATTGTCCGGTCCAAACGCTACGAGCAAAATTTAGGCGGTATCGTCTCGACCAAAAATGGCAAAATTTTGTTTGTGATCGCCACCGATGGCAACAAGGTCCTCAAAATTGATGCGGAATCCTTGGAAATTATCGATAAATATGCTACCGGCAATGGTCCCGATGGGGTTGGCATTTCAAAGGACGATAGTAAAGTCTACGTGACCAACACCAAAGACGGCACTATTTCCATCATTAATTTAAAGACCAAAACCTCGATGGTCATCGCAACCGGCGGCAAACCGGAGCTCATTCACTACAATTACGATCACTCGCTGCTTTTTATCAGCAATTTTTTTGAAAACAAAATTCATATCCTCGATACTGGAACGGATAAGATCGTTCACGAAATCAGCGGACTCGACGGGCCGGAAGAGGCAGTGCTGTCGAAATCCGAAGAGACGCTTTACGTGGTGAACTTCAACAACTCCAAAGTCTATTCTTATGACGCGAAGACTTACGAAAAACTTCCACAGGAGTTTACCGTTGGCGCCAAACCCATTGGGGTCGTGTCTGCTGTTGATGATAGCAAGCTTTACGTGAGTAATTACGGCGACAACTCGGTGGCGGTGATTTTGCTGCATTCGCAATCAAAGCTATCCGACCGTGATACCGAACGAGAAATTCTGGTGAAATTTAAGGCCAGTGTAAACGAAAGTCAAATCGCCCAATTGGCGTCGGAGCTCGGTTTGCAGCAAATCAAAACCATTGCAGCGCTGCGGTTACGCGTTTTCAAGATCACTTCCAAAAAAAGTCTGAAAGAGGTGATTACCGCTTGTGAAAACCAGCCGTTCGTGGAGTACGCAGAGCCAAATCAAAAGGTGGGCACAAAGCTGAGTCGTTTGCGTAACTGAACGAAGTAAATATGAAAGGTATGATTCATGAGACCTGAAAACAAACAATGGTTCCTGGTAATTTTTGGAATTGCCGTGGCTCTGATTTGTGCCGCTCGTCCGGATTCTGCACTGGCACACGAACCGCTCTTCGGTCTAGGTCCCCATACCGTGGGGCAGTATGCCTGGGCGCTGGAGTCGGAGATGGAACGCGGGCATGCCGGCTGGATCAATCATTTAGAGCTCATCTATGGCTTGAGCCCCGACATTGCGCTCACGGTGGTCGCGCCGTATGCGTTTTCTCATGAAAACCGGAGCCCCGGTTTTGGCGATGCTGTGCTGCGCGGAAAGTATCGTTTTTATCGGCGGGATTACCGCAACGGCAGCGACGCCTTTGCCCTGCACAGCGGCGTCAAATTACCCACTGGCGATCAAGCCAAACTTCGCGGCAGCGGCACGCTCGATTATTTTGCCGGCCTGTCGTTTGGCAGGGAGACCCGGCGACACTATGCTTTCGCGGATGTCCGCTACCAAGTCAACGGCTCGCACAACAAGCTCAATCGAGGCAATATTCTTAACGTGGAAGCGGCTTATGGAATCCGGCCATTGAAACTGGAATATCACCAGCCGGACCTGGTTCTACTCGGTGAACTTCTGGGTGAGTTCACCGGAAAAAATGCGCTCAACAAAGTTGACGATCCCAATACCGGGGGTTTTGTTCTCAGCTTCGCACCGGGAATTTTGTTCAGTTATCGAAACGTTATGATTAAGGCCGGGGTAAAAATTCCGCTTATGGAAAAACTCAACGGTATCCAGGAAATGCCGGACCCGGAAGTCGTCGTGGGCATCGAATTCCATATGCCGCCATTTAAGTAGAGAATCGGGTTTATTTTATCCAACAAACATTAGAAAAATCAGGAGGTTCAAATGTCAAAAATCAAAAGATTCTTCACGGCAATGATTTTGATCGCAGCAGTTACAGCTCTCAGCGCCGGAGAACAAAAAACGGTCACGGTGCGCGTCGATGGGCTCGCCTGTCCGTTCTGTGCCTACGGGTTGGAGAAAAAGCTAAAAAAGATTGAGGGTGTTGAGAAGCTCGAAATTAAAATAAATGACGGTCTTGTCACTCTTTATTTTAGAGAGGGTGCAAAAATTGATAAAGAAGAGATCGCCAAAAAAGTAAGGGAAGCGGGTTTCACCCCAAGAGAACTGCAGATCGAAGGTGAGTCCAAAAAGGAGATCGCAGCTATGAAAGGACAGAAGATTTCGCTCAATGTCAAAGGGATGTCCTGCGAAGGGTGTGTTTCTCGCGTAAAAAATACTTTGACCGAATTGGATTGCGTTCATGATGTCCAAGTGAGCCTGTCGGCCGAAAAAGCCGAGTTTACCTGCACCGACGAGAGAGTCGATCAAAAGACGTTTGTGCAAGCGATTGAAGCTTTGGGATTCAAGGCGGAATTATCGAAGAAATAGCTAAAATAGCTATCTATTGGGCGAAACGACCCAGAAGGAACTACCTGCCCATTTAGAATTTGATAGAGGGCGGCTCGAGTGGCCAGATTTAACTATGCTACTCTTGACCTCCCATGAATCAAAATTTTTGGTCGTTAAGTTTCTCTATACACTTCCAAAAAAAATGGATGATTTCTTGATAACCTATCGTCTAACGATTAAAAGCGATAACAGAAAATCAATTTGGACAACCCAAATTTAGAAGACCTGCTGATAGCATGCCGACAGGGCAGTGACGATGCGTTCAGAAAATTGTTTGAGCAATATCACATGCGGGTTATGAGCACCGCATATCGCATGTGTGGCAATATTCAGGAGGCGGAGGATGTCACACAAGACGTTTTCCTTAAGGCTTTTAAAGAGATTAAAAAATTTCGAGAAGCTGCCAGTCTTTTCACCTGGCTCTACCGCATTACAATAAATCTCTGTATAGATAAAGAGCGAAAACGCCAGCGGCGTCAGAAATACCATGAGAATGTTGATGTGGATTCAGAGAGGATTACAATTGAGGAAGCCAATTCAAATGAGAATACACGTACATTGGATCAACAAATGTGGCAGGATGAAATTCAAAGCATATTACAAAAAGCTTTGTCACGAATAAAGCCGAAATTTCGCACAGTACTTGTTTTAAAAGATATTGAGGGTTTGTCTTACGAAGAGGCAGCACAAGCCGTGGGATGCTCTCAAGGCACAATTAGTTCCAGATTGAATCGAGGCCGAAAAGAGCTAAAAACGTTGCTTGTCAAAATGGGAATGGGTGAAGAATACTTTCAGGAAAGGTAAAATGAAGCACGGATTTACCCAAAAAAATCTTTCAGCATACTTGGACGCTGAATTGTCACCGGATAAAGTGCAGAAAATTGAATTGCATTTGCAAAGCTGTGAATCCTGCCTTAGAGAACTTCAGGAAATCCGATCAGGAAAAGCAGTGGCAACCTGTTTTGAGAACCCGGATTGGCAGGACACAGAAGCGCTGTGGCAGAATATTCAGCGCCTCAATATTTCGACTCCTGAAAAAGGAGACGTTAAAAATTTGGAGATGAAACGCACAAATTTATGGCAAAGACTCATTCATCCACGACCTGCTTTTGCGATTGCTGTCCTTTTGATTCTGTTTGGTATTAATTTGTTTAGCAACCTAAAACAGAAGAAATTTCAATATCAACGGGTACAACTTGATCAGGAACTTAGCTACGGATTTGACTATGGTTTATATCTCGATGCTTTGGTAGCAGGCTCACCAGCGATAGAATTTGAAAGACGCTACGAAAGTCAACAAGCCAGTTATGAACAGGCCCGGTCACAAACCACCTTTCGATTGGCTTCCTTTACCCACATGCCAAAAACATTCCAACTGCGGGAAGTGCGGCTTTTGAAGAACGCGTGCTGTCGTTCCGTGCAATTTAGTTGTTTAGAAAATTCAAGAGAAGTCATTATTTTTCAGCAACCCCAAGGTCATCCTGTCACTTTTGGAAACTATCCATTGGAAAGGATAGAACTAAATGGCCAGATGTATCATCGGATAAAGACTGGAAAATGGACAGTTCTGAGCCTGCAGTTAAAGGAGAGTCAATTTATGGCGATTGGCGAAATGAATGAATCAGATATTGCGGCGATTATTTTTGCAATCACAACGATATAAAATAGATAGCGATAGGGTGAGGCCACTCAGAAGGAATGGAAGAAGGAGGTAATTGCTTATGAAGAAAAAAATCGTTCTTCTAATTACTTTGGCCCTGTTTGCGCTAGGAAGCTTAGCATTTTCCAGTGCGGATCAGGCTGAAATCAACGAATACGGCAAATGCGAACCCAGCGGTTGCTGCGGTTCCTGTATGATTAAATAGCCTATCTGATAATCAATCCTTTCCGTTCATTTTGAAGCTGGTCTCGTCCCTATCGTTTTAAAAATAACAGGAGGTTTATGAAGCTTCTTCAATCGATTAAAAAGAACTGGTTTAGTGTCACCGTTTTATTCCTCAGTTTTATTTTCGTGGTCAATTTGCTCGGCGGATTTACTAAACTGCACTTGTTATGGAAAAACAAAACCGACCAAAGTCCGGTTACGGCAGTGGAAAAGTGGCAAACATGGCTCACTAAGAATTCTGAGCTATTTTCAGCTCTATCCGATGGCGCCCAGATTGGCATCACAAAAAATCTTGAAAGTGATTACGGAGTCATCCTGACCAAGCAAAAAAATAGCATTGAAGTGCAGCGGACGAATGAACTGAGAAAAATCGGTCCGGGCATTATTCTTGAGTTTGGCGATCAGGTGGCTAAAGACCTGCAATGGAAAAAGAATAAAAACGAAGCGATTATTTTTCTCCAACACCGATCACAAATCGGCAAGATTCAAACCTATTATCTTAAAAAAGAAAAAAGGTTGCGGTCGGAAGGATTTGTGACATTTTTGCAGGAAATTGGACTGCGGCCTGCCCCTGACAGTAAAAAAAGTTTGTGAAATTCAGAAGGTTTTAGTTGAACAAATTACGAAAGAAGCTGAAAGTTTTAAGTGCAGCAGGGCTATTTCAAATCCTAGCGACAACAGTTTTGGCCCAAGGTCCGCCGATCAATACCGACACCCCCATCATGTTAGGCTTGGAAGGTGGTGGAATCCGCACCTTTGCGAAATTCGTTCGCCGGACAACTCTTTTGCAAGATGGAGACGAAATTCCAGACGACATGGATCGGCAAGTGACAGTTCGGCTTACCCCCGTGGCCATGCCTTACAACTTGTTCAGCGATAGATTTCAGATTGGTGTTATCGTGCCGTTTGTGAACGTCGATTTCGAATCAACTGTTCAGGATATGTCAAGTTTCGGAATCGGCGACGTGCGAGTTTTTGCCAAGTATTTACTGTATCAACGCGACCGCAAAAAAGAGACATTCCGCGTGGCCGCAAAGGCAGGAATTAAATTTCCAACCGGCGATGAAAACAGAGCGCCGGCCTTGGGAAGCGGCTCAACGGACTATTTCTTTGCCACCGTTGCCGGTTGGATTAAAAACCGGATCGGCATCTATTTAGAAGGAATTTACAATCTGAACACCTCCCATAATCAGGTCGATTTCGGCAACAGCTTTGCATACAATTTGGCATTCGGCTACCGGTTGCTGCCGGCGGTATACGAAACTTATCCTTCACCGCAGCTTAACGGTTTTCTTGAAATCAATGGAACAACGACGGCCAAAAACGAAGTAAGTAAGGTGACAATTGAAAATTCCGGTGGCGCCACCATTTTCCTGTCTCCGGGACTGCAGTACGTCGGCGGTCGGCGCTGGCTTGTGGAAGCGTCGCTACAGATTCCGGTGTTCAATGAGCCGAACGGCACTCAGTTGGCAACCGATTGGACCGTATCGATAGGAACGAGAATTTTACTGTTTTAGAATGCGATATAGAAAATGGGATATTTGCTTGAAACTACGAAACTTCACCCGTTTGAGCGCTCTGTTAATTGCTGTGGCGTTAATCTCTTTCGGTTGTTCAAAAAAAAAGTCCCTTGAAGTCGAGTTCGTAATGCAATGGGGTGGTTCGGGCTCAAAGCCGGGAAAATTTAGCG
>SMXC01000266.1 GCA_004356825.1 Caldithrix sp. | reverse complement strand
TGGGTTTTACCCGAAGTAATGTTGTGTCGGCATCAACGAAAACCCCATTCGGGAGTTGAATTCTAACCCTGGTGGCTAACTTTTTTGCAGCCATTGCGATTTTTTGCCAATGACTCACAAAAGCAACTCCGCCCAGGCTTAAGTTGAGAATTTGGCCTTCCACCGGCCGACCGCTCAAACCAAAGACCGTGATTCTGCACAGGTTTTCCTGAGAAGTATCAACACGCGGATACTTACGTTTTTCAACTTGATTTTTCATTCTTCCCTGTAAAACGAATGCGAAAGACTTATTATAACTGACAAGTTATTTTTTGTCATACTTGATAAAAACATTTGAGCACAAGTTTTTTGGCAAAATTTGGAGTCACAACTATCAAATCCCAAATATCAAGTAATTTCCAAAATCCAATTTTGAAATCTCAAATAAAATCATTGAAAGTTATGGTTAGACTGGACATTGGGATTTGAGTTTATCTCCGACTAAAACATTCGGGGACAAGCTTGTAATTTGTAGTTTGTTTTTGGAGATTTGCGGCTTGTCCGTGTCAGCTGCTATTTTAAAAATTTATGGTAAAAGAAGCAAGAAGAAACTTTCTTTTTAAAAAAAAGAATAGCTCAACATTATGGCAGATTAAGCCAATAGATTCATTATAAGCTAAGGGGAGAAAAATTTGAAGGAAGAAGGTTATAGCTCTTTAAGCACAGTGTAAATGAGTTCAACCAATTCGATGGGCACCAGGCTTCCCGGACTTAGGATTTCTCTGATTTTTTTAGAAATTTCCCAACTTACGGTCCAGTTACTCCATTTATTATAGTAAGCGCTGCTTTCTACATATTTGACAATCGATTCGGCTATAATTTGAATAGTATTGTCTTTTATTTCCGGGTCATTCAGATCAAATCTAAACTTAACCTCAAATTTGGGCATGTACTCAGCAACAATTTCAGCAACGAGATTTAAATGATTGGTTTCCAAGGTTTCCCGGAGTGATTTATTTTTACCCTTGCCATTGCTTGTTCCATTGCTGCGTCCATTAGTGAGTTTGGCCGGAGAAACGGGTGTGGAATCTGAGCTTTTTAAATTTCTGCTAAATTTATAATAATCGGGCCTCTTGCTGGTGGGATTTTCATATAAAATAATCCAGTCGGCCAAAGGCTCCATCACATAATGTTGTTCCTGGTTAGGCCTAACATAAAATCGAGACAATGCGGTGCGGTGCGATCCGATTTAATTCCAGAATTCAATCTGAGCACATATGTCCCTTGAGGAAGGGCAACATAAGTTTCGACTTCTCCGGCTTCTTGAAAAACCCGGGCGAAAGCTTTTTTAATTCTTGCTTCAGCAAGATCGAAGGTGAAATGTTCGATAGAAATGGGGTTGTTATGAATCTTTATAAGCTCCAGCATTTCCGGATCAAAATTGGCCGTTACCTTAAAATTTCTAAAAGTAAGTTTCACTTTCCCGAAATTTTGTAAGTCACTGCCCTTATCCTCCATAAGATCAATGAGCCGAAAATAAGTTCTAGTGCCGGACTGAATTGTTTGCGGCAAGTCCTTGTAAACAACGGGCGGCGAATCAGTGCCTTCATAAAGATTGAGTGCTTCGTAATATTCATAGCACGCCTTTTCATAATACTCAACATTTAGTGGGGCTTTTACCAAAAACATCAAGTTCTTGAATACCAGCGCGCGGGAAGCAATGTCTCGCGGGATTTCATTTTTTTCTTGGGAAAGCTTTAAGGTTTCGTAAATCTCCATGACCTGGTTGATGTAAACGGTTAACAACTCTTCAAAAGCGCGAAGTTCATGAACCCTGGACTTATCTTCGTAGTAGAGTTTCTGGTATTCCAGATAGGCGTTTAAAATATTGTGCTCATGCTGGCGCATTCTTTCAATAAAAACAGTTGGCTGATTTTGTGAAAATCCCTTTAAAACAAAAACCGAGAAGCACAAACCAAAGAATAAGATACGAGAAAGCGCCCTCATTTTATTTCCCCCATACAGATTTTTTGTTTGACATTTTAAAACAATCAATCATCTGAAAATTCTTGCTGCGATTATCCAACAAATCTGCCAGACGTGTGTAGAGTTTTCTTCCTACCCAAATCTCGTGTGGCAGTTTGGTGCTCAGAAGAGGTTCCCTTAATTCATTTTGAGCTAAATGTAAAGCCCTTTTGTAATCATTGCACGCGCTCTGATAATTTGAAGGCTCTTCCCGGACTCTTTCTAAATACGTCAAGGCGCGAAATATAAGACAGCGTGCCGCAATATTTTGTTGTGACTCCAGTGTCGTTCCCCTAATTCTATAGAAAGTATCATAAAGGTCTAGAACTTCCTTAACATAAATTGTTATTAAAGATTCGAATGCGAGCAATTCGCTTCCCCTGCGGTTGTCCTCATCCAGAAATTTTTGTAATTCATTATAAATTCTCGCAACGTCACGCTCCAGCGCAACCATTTGCTTTTCCAAGTTCATTTCAACGGTTTGTGCTTTGGCTTGACTTATGCTCCCCCAAGTCAGAATAATGGTTAATATTGAATAGATAATCTTCAAAATTAAGACCCTTTGGTTGTTGTGGCAGATAATGAACGGGCCTGATCGGCAATACACTTAATTATCGGGCGCAGCCAATGAAGTACGGGCTGCAAGCCAAACCGTTCGGCAATCTGGCGGTAGACCCGGGCAAATGGCAGCAGCTCAGAAGCCGTCAGGAGTTCCATCTGGCTGCAAAGATCGTTTTGGGAAAGGCCGTTTGATTCAAGAGAAGCTTTCCAGGCTTTGTCGACCATATCTACGGCAAATTCTTTGTCGCCAATTTCATAACCGATCTCGGAAAGGCGCAAATAAAGATCTTCATAGCCATCCCATTTAAATTTTTGCTTGCGTCCAATCCGGCCGTCCGCAACAAGCAGCTCTTCTCCAACTCGTTTGGCTCTGGCATAGGCATTTAATTGGTTGGAGGAGTCTGCAAAGCTAAAATAATAATTTACCAGACGAAAAATTGAGTTGCCGTAAACTTTTTTAACCTCTGCCGTAAGGGACAGGCTGATATCCGAACCCCGGTCTACCAATAAAGAGTAAGCCTTCTGAGCCTTCTCTCTGGCATATTGAAGCTCCACTTCCGGTCGATTATTGATGCCTTCCTTCTCCATAAACAAAGCCACTTTGGTGAGTTCTTTGAGCATTTCGGCTTGTCTTTGAGTACTCTTTGCATGTGTATACGCAAGTTCCAGGTTTCGGCGGGTTTGACGATAATTATAATCATCCGGGTAATCATTTAAATCTTTCTGGCTCGCATATCCGCGGGCGCGCCACTCATTTCCCCGCAAGTTAAACTCGTCCTCAACGGCCCTTTGACGATAGACTCTGAAAAACAGACTATCCTGTTTGCTCAACGATCCCTTTTCAGCCAGATCACAAGCCAACCTAACCATGAAACTGGTAAACAATCCATTTGTCATAGCGCTGTCAGGAGGCGTAATGGTGAGATCCACCGCCTGGTTTATAAAAATGCGGACTTTATCTGTCAATTCCTGGGTGACAGTCCAATCGTCTTTCGCGTACAATCCCAAAATACCTTGCCAGGCATCCACCAATCCATTTAAACGGGAACCATCCTGCAATTCAATTGCGCGCAGGGACTCCATGTAGCCAAAGTTAAAAGCGATCTCAGGATCGCCAAACAATTCATAGCTTTTTTTGAGAGAAAGAATAGCTTCATCAATGTAAACCGAATTTCGATTTTGCTGGTACAATTGGTACTCAGCAAATCCTTTCAACCGGAACACGCTTTTCATCACGTCGGTAAAACGACACTCGACATCCGGCACACTTTCAGCGCAACGGATTAGAATCTGATTACACACATCCACGGTTCTGCTATATTCCTGATCTTTATAAGCTTGTTGAATTTCTTGATAGAGGGTATTTACCGTTTGGCCCCAAACGGCGGAGACCATTAAAAGTAAACAGGAAACAAGACTTGTTAACCTCGCAAATATCATTCTTTCATACTCCCTAATTATTTAATGACAGTCTAAACAATCCACCTGCTGCTTTCCGCAATTCCTGGATTGTCGTTCGATTGCTTTGGCCTATGACTTTGATCCAGACGTGGCCGTTATTTCGCCAATGAATTTCGTGTTGGGTTTTATCAGAAAAAGTGAAATTAATCAAGAACCCTCCCCGATGTCTTTGAAGTTCTGCAGGGACTTTCCCATAGCGGCCTTTATTCAATCTGTCTAATTCTGCCATAATCTTATTCCAAAGTTTATAATCTTCAGTTCCAATCGTAGAAAAGGATGCACTCAAAACCTTCTCAGGCCGGCCGGATATTCCTAATTTCAACTCATCTGAACCTTTGGTTTTCCTGTTGGGTTTAGTCCCGCTTTTCGAGTGACTACCCAGGTCTAGAGCTGAATTATCTGCACCAAATCTGCGTCCGGTGCGCCGGGTCTGCCCCATATTAAGTTGGCCTTCTGCAAGCAAATCCGAATTTCGATTTCTATCGCGAAAATTTATACTGCCGCCATTGTAACCATTCCTGGCTCTTATTTTCAATTCAGATCCTGAAAGAATCATTTGCGAGTTATCTATCAGGTTATCACTCAGATCAGGTCTGATGTCAAGCGCCACCTCTTCTTGATTGTCGGCGAGCAGAGATTCAATTTTTTCAATGAGCTCGTTTGATTTCACTTCCTCCTCAGGCAGCGGGGGAATCACAATAACTTCTTCGACTTTAAGCTTCGTCGGTTCTTTAATATCAAGTAATTGCGGAATATCCAAAAACTCAAATGTAATGTTTTCTTCCATCTCCAAATACTTCTCGATATCCAAATTAGCCCCGATTCGAAAAACAAAAATAGTAAGAACAATGCTAAGAATTAATGATACCTCAAAATTCTTTATATACTTAAGTTTAAGAATACCTTCCAGGGTCTTTATTGTCGACCTGGCAAGAATAAATTTTCTTCCTTTGAACCTTGTTCTAATCACGGGGTTGCGCCGGTTGAGTCGGTTAATAATTTTGACAAATACTGCGCCACTTTCTTTCGTTGATGGACTTTCATCTTATCTGTATATTTTAATTAAGCTTAGAAATATTATTCAACTCCCATTTTCTTGAGCAACTGTTTCATCCTGAAACGCTGGTAAATGAACAAGGCAAAATTGGCAAATCAAATTTTAGTTATATTGTTTGAGAGTAACTCAAATGAAAGGAACAACTACCCACTGCCCGGTAAATATTGCGGTTTCTTGTGCCCGTATCTTAACAGGAGGCATTGAAGGACAGCCTCGGGTGCATGGTACTGCAAATTAACAAAAATACTACTCCTGCGATGAAACAAACTTGCATCCAATCGCAGGCCGAATAAGTGCTCTTCTCCAAACTTTAATATTGT
>SMXC01000265.1 GCA_004356825.1 Caldithrix sp. | reverse complement strand
TTAGGTTTTTGTTTTCACAAATAGCTCCAAAAAATACAAGGTACGGCCACACTTGTTCTTTTCTCTGCACTTTTTCATTTTTTGTGTTTTTTTAAAATATTAAATAAAGATGTTTTCCAAAGTATTAAGCGCCGCTGTCTTAGGAATAGATGCATACATTGTGGATGTTGAGACCCACTTCGAAGGCGGGCTGCCAAAATTTATCGTGGTCGGCTTACCGGAAGGTGCCGTCAAAGAATCAATGGAGCGGGTGAATGCCGCTATCAAGAATTGCGGCCTGAGATTTCCAAATAAACGGATTACCGTTAATCTGGCGCCGGCGGATATCCGCAAAGAAGGTTCCGCTTTCGACCTGCCGATTGCAGTGGGAATTTTGGCGTCGGTGGGCGAGGTTTCGTCAGACCGTTTGGAAGACTTTTTAATTCTGGGTGAACTGTCTTTGGACGGAAGTCTTCGACCGATCCGTGGGGCGCTGCCTATTTCCCTGCTCGCCCGGACAACCAAAAAAAAAGGCATCATTGTACCGCAAGCCAACGCCAGTGAAGCAGCCATTTCAAAAGGGGTTACAGTCTACCCGGTCAAGCATCTTTTAGAGGCGGTCGATTTCCTGAATGGTGGGGAAGCCATCGCCCCATTCGATATAAATATTGACGAAGTCTTCTCCCAGAGTCGAAATTATCACACTGACTTCTCAGACGTCAAAGGCCAAGAGCATGTTAAGCGCGCACTGGAAATAGCAGCAGCCGGCGGACATAATATTCTCATGGTTGGGCCGCCTGGTTCCGGCAAAACCATGCTGGCTAAAAGATTTCCTTCTATTCTTCCGGACTTAACTCTCGACGAAGCGCTGGAAACGACAAAAATTCATTCGGTGGCGGGAGTCTTGCCCCCGGACAGGGCCTTGATTGGCACACGCCCGTTCCGGTCTCCGCATCACACGATCAGCGACGCCGGCTTAATCGGCGGTGGGCGCATTCCCAGACCCGGCGAAGTCAGTCTGGCGAACCATGGTGTTCTGTTCTTAGACGAATTGCCGGAATTTAAAAAAAATGTACTTGAAGTCATGCGCCAGCCGTTGGAGGATGGCCGGGTTACTATTTCACGGGCACTGCTTTCCCTCACCTACCCCGCTGAATTCATGCTTGCAGCGGCCATGAATCCCTGCCCGTGTGGTTTTGCAACCGATCCTCACAACGATTGTTCCTGCACGCCGCCCCAAATCCAAAAATATTTATCACGTGTCTCCGGCCCGCTTTTGGATAGAATTGATATCCATATTGAGGTGCCTTCTGTGCAATACAAAGACCTGGCAAGTGAAGTCCCAGGTGAAAGTTCGGCCTCCATACGAGAGCGTGTGATGCAGGCAAGGAAGCTTCAGCAAAAACGGTTTATAGACAAGAAACACCTGTTTTGCAACGCACGAATGGAGTCTAAGGAGATTCGGCAATATTGTAAAATAAATCAGGAAGGACACGAACTTTTGAAAACCGCAATTACCAAGCTGGGTTTATCAGCTCGGGCTTATGACCGGATATTAAAGGTGGCGAGAACCATTGCGGATATTGAGGGCTCCGAAGAAATCCAGCAGGAATTTGTAGGTGAGGCGATTCAGTATCGCAGTTTGGACAGGACTTTAGGGGCGAGTTACTGAATGACAGAGGATTTGTTTATCGCATCCAAAATAGACTTTTCAATTGGAGAAAGTTTCACTTTATTTGAAAGAGTCCGATTAAAAGACTCGTTTAATAGGAAGGGTCGGTTGGTAGCGATTCGCGCGCGGTCACTTGTGTTTGGGCTGCTCGAGTTATCCGAAATAAAATCAGGTTTAATAGAAAACTAATAATAAGAGTTTACAAGATCTTTTATAAATTGTCCGGAAAAAAATACCCGGCCAAAATTTAGATAAAAAATACAGATCAAATATAAGAGTTTGATTTTACGGAAATTGCAACGGGTGACAACCAAAACCCCTCTAAGGAAATATCAAGGAAACGTTAGCACAACCGCAATAAAAAATCCCTGCGTTTTAGTGTGGGGTAATCAAAGAACCGCGACATGCACGGTGGGCACCGCCTGCACGTTCTTTGCGTCCCCTGAATCCCGAAAGCTCAGGATGAGGCATGCAATCGACGTCCAGAGCTAAGCTCCCAATTTAAAGGTATTAGCTCTTTGATTTAAGCCACAAGTAAAATCTACAGGGATTTCAACTGTGCGCAGTTTAGCAAAAACGACAACAAAAGTCAAGAAGAAAATTGCTGATTTTTCGCAATTACTTAATTTGTTTTACTCAAAATTCCCCCTGATTTATCAATTATAAAGTAGTTGATTTTAGCTGCGTGAATTGTTAAGTTAATTTATTAAATATTCTGCTTTCCGCGAATGAAGTCAAAACCTACCATCTACCTATCTTACATAGTTTCAATTTTCGGGCTTACTGTCTTATTATCGGCGCGCATTGCAATTCCTGAACACCACAAACGTCCGCGGGCTCGTGATATTGGAATCGAGGTCGGAGTTTTGAAACCTGGTAAATGGAACGCGATTACTGATGTTCTTGGTGTAAAAGTTGGCCACACAACAGTGATTAAAGGGGATAGTATCCGCACCGGAATAACTGCAGTTCTTCCTCATGATGGAAATCTGTTCCAGAACAAAGTACCTGCTGCCGTTTTTGTAGGAAACGGCTTCGGCAAATTGCTGGGCTCGACCCAAGTCGAAGAACTCGGTAATATTGAAACGCCGATTCTACTAACCAATACTTTGAACGTTCCGAAAGTCGCAGATGCCCTAATTGACTATATGCTCGGCTTAGCAGGCAATGAAAATGTGCGCTCTGTTAATCCGCTGGTTGGTGAGACCAATGATGGCTGGCTCAATGACATTCGTGGCCGGCATGTTTCAAAGGAAGATGTTTTCCAGGCAATCAAATCAGCTAGATCCCGCATAGTTGAAGAAGGGTGTGTTGGCGCCGGCACTGGAACTATCTGCCTTGGTTTTAAAGGAGGCATCGGGACCTCTTCAAGAATCCTGCCAAAATCGATGGGTGGGTATACCATCGGCGTTCTTGTACAAAGCAATTATGGCGGTATTTTAGAAATTAATGGTGCGCCGGTTGGTAGAGAGCTTGAAATCTATTCTTATAAAGATAATATAAAGTACGAGGATGGAGATGGCTCCTGCATGATTGTGGTCGCCACCGATGCGCCGCTGTCTTCCAGAAACTTGAAGCGGCTGGCCAAGCGGGCCTATCTCGCGCTTGCAAAGACCGGTGCGTTTTCCTCAAATGGTAGTGGAGATTATGTTATTGCCTTTTCAAATAATCCACAGAATCTGATAAAGTACAATGACAAAGATGCTGTAAGAACTGTTACACTTCTAAACAACGACAAACTCTCCCCCCTCTTTATGGCCGTGGTGGAGGCAACTCAGGAAGCCCTTTATAATGCTTTGTTGAAAGCAACGACAACTAAAGGAAAGAATGGCCGGACTGTTACGGCTGTGCCAATTGAAGAAATTGTGGAAATTTGTAAGAAATACAACGTATTAAACTTAGGTAAGACATTATCCAAAAACAATGGACAATGATAAACTCTTTTGGAAAAATCTTTATTGCAATGAGAGTCTTTTTTTGGGCTCCTGGTCGTAAGCGCCAGCCCAATTTCAATATCATTTTTTTATGGCTCGGTTCTATTGCAATAATGCCCGGCCACACTTCCCAAGAAAAGGAAGGTCCAAGCTCAATCGTTCACGTGATTGAGGTTGAAAGCATTATTACGCCTGTTTCTGCGCAGTTCATCATTAATTCAATTGAAAAAGCTGAAAGTGAGGGTGCGCACTGTCTTATCATTGAATTAGACACACCGGGCGGCCTCCTGGAATCGACGCGGCAAATTACCAAACGCTTCTTAGCGGCAGAAATTCCCATTGTTGTCTATGTCTCTCCGCAAGGGTCAAGAGCGGCTTCTGCTGGCGTCTTCATTGCTTATGCGGCTCATGTCGCCGCGATGGCGCCGAGCACAAATATTGGCGCGGCTCATCCAGTCAATATTCAAGGCGGTGTAGACACCTCCTCCGTCATGAACGACAAAGTTACAAACGACGCGGTTGCACAAGTGAAAGCGTTGGCAGAAAAACGCGGGCGCAATATTGAATGGGCAGAAAAAGCAGTTCGAGAAAGTGTCTCAATTACGGAACAAGAAGCACTTGATTTAAATGTTATCGATTTCATTTCACCTTCCATAGATAGCTTGCTCAGCCAAATAGACGGTATGGAAGTTGAAGTGGCCTCCGGGGAGACTGTACTTAAGACACAAAACGTCCGAATCGTTTACCGCCATATGAATTTTCGATATAAAATTCTGGAAAAAATTTCCAATCCAAATGTTGCTTACATTCTAATGATGCTTGGGTTTTACGGATTATTTTTTGAACTCTCAAACCCGGGCGCTATCTTCCCCGGTGTCGTTGGCGCGGTCTGTTTGATCTTGGCCTTTTTTGCGCTGCAAGTGCTGCCAATAAATTACGCTGGGCTGCTTTTGATACTTGTCGCCATTGTTTTATTTATTATGGAAGTTAAAATAACCAGTTTCGGATTGCTAACTATTGGTGGAATTGTTGCTATGCTATTAGGCTCCCTCATGCTTATTGAGCAACCCCCTGACAACTTTGCTCCCGTGATTTCTATTTCAATAACTTTAATCATTACCGTTGTCGCATTAACCGCAGCCTTTTTTATTTTTGCTTTCGGGATGGCATTCAAAACACACCGAAAAAAAATCACAACGGGAAACGAAGGAATGGTCGGCAAGAACGGCGTCGCCCAAAGCAAAATATCACCAGAAGGTAACGTAAAAGTTCACGGTGAAATTTGGAAAGCCACGAGCGACATTCTCATAAAGAAAGGTGATAGAGTGCGCATCGTCTCTGTAGAAAATCTGGTCTTAAAAGTTGAGAAGGCAAATTAATCGAAAAGACTGGACACAGAGTTCACAAAGAAATCACAAAGTTCACAGCGATAATCGAACATAAAAAAATGACTGCTTCTGAACACAAAAAAAAACTATGTGTTCTCTGTGCCTCTCTGAGAACTCTGTGTCCTAAAAAGTTTTTCACAAAAATAAAAATTTAGCAAGGAGGGAAAAATGCCATATGCCGGATTAGCGCTGCTAGTCATAGTAATGCTTTTAGCAAGCGCCATTAGAGTGCTAAGAGAGTATGAACGAGGTGTTGTTTTTCGTTTGGGTCGCCTGATCGGTTCGAAGGGGCCGGGTTTGATTATCCTTATCCCATTGATTGATCGCATGGTTAAAGTGAGTTTGCGAACCATAGCTATGGATATCCCGTCTCAGGATGTCATTACAAAAGACAATGTTTCCGTGAAAGTAAACGCAGTTTTATATTTCAGGGTTATGGACCCATCGAAGGCAATCACGGAGGTTGAGGATTATGTTTATGCGACTTCGCAATTGGCACAGACCACCCTCAGAAGTGTCATGGGCGGCGCTGAATTGGATGAGATGTTGGCAGAAAGAGAGAAAATTAACTCGAGCTTACAGGAGATCATCGACAATCACAGCGAGCCTTGGGGCATTAAGGTAAGTTTGGTTGAAATTAAGCACGTTGATTTACCGAAAGAAATGCAGCGGGCCATCGCAAAACAAGCTGAAGCAGAGCGAGACCGACGGGCAAAAATCATCCATGCTGAAGGAGAGTTTCAAGCATCAAAGAAATTGCGTGATGCCGCCGAGGTGATTAGCGCTTTTCCGGAAGCGCTGCAATTGCGGTTTTTACAAACTCTAACTGAGGTGGCGGCAGAAAACAACTCAACGATTATATTTCCGATCCCTATTGATTTCATTAAGCATTTTATGAAGGATAAGAAATAAGGTAGCTGAACTTCACTTAGAGTTCTGGCTTACTCTCCTGAAGTGTGGCCTCCCGAAGTGAGGCCACTTCGACTACGGTTATCTTTCAATGTCCATTGGTCAACTTTCTATTTGGAATTAGCCCAATTTCGAAATCGGTGCACTCACCACGCTTCACCCTCACGTTCCGAATGGTTTTTGGCAAATACCCACGGCTGCGAATTTCTAAAGTGAATTTACCCGGGGTTAAAAGCCGGTAAAAACCGCCAAACTCTTTATCCGTCATTCTTGGCTTGACGTAATTCGCTGAAAGTTCTTTAACCATAATTTCCGCTAAAAGCGGCTTCTTCGTATAGGTATCAAAAACGTGTCCCTTAATGCCGGTTTCAAGCACACGATCAAATAGATAAAAAGCGCCCTTGAGGTTTTCTTTTATAATAAATGGTATATCTTCTTCCGCAGGAAAATATTGGGTGCCAACTTCAATGATGTAATCAATAACATGCTGCTCTGCGTACATCCAAACGGAGCTTTGACCAACACGACCATTTAGGGGCAGGATCGAGTACTGCCCGCGCCCGGACTCTCTTTTTATCCTTGCGGCCATCGCGCCGGCAATTTCTAAAATCAATTCTAAATCCGGCGGCCGTTTAAAATTACCCCACGGAAAAAGAATCGACTCACCATAGCTGTGGTAGGAAATACCAATAGCAAAATTCTCCCGGCGCACCAAATTCATGATCGCCTGAGTTTCATTTTCCGAAAAAGGAGTTTCACCGCGATAAAACCAACTGCCCGGTTTGCCATCACCACCTTCTTCCCAATTATAACCGTAATTGCGATTTAAGTCGACGCCGTCATACAGCGGGTTAAACACACCGTCGCCATCGTTGTCCCTGAGATTTTTTCGCCACCAGGGGAATCGCAAATCGTTTTCGAAAATATACTTATAGCCGTCCGGATTTACGACCGGCACCAGCCAAATCTCGATCGAATTAACCCACTTCTTGATTTGCGGGTCAGTTTTATATTCCTCACATAAAGTTTTAGCCAATTCCAGACAGATACTGGCTCCGATTGGTTCCCGGGCGTGATGAACTCCTGAGAACAGAATTCTCGGTTCATCCTCTCTTTTGGGGGCGTTATCAGAAACTTTCATGGCCCAAATTGGCTGGCCCATACCTGTAGTCCGGCCAATTCTCTCAACGTGAACTAGATTGGGATATTTAAGTTTGAGTTTGAAGATATCCTGCTCGATTTGCTCGATTGGTTTATAAGAGCGGGGTAAATAGGGATTCCGTTTTTTGGCTTCCGGTTTTTTACCGCTCGCTGCAGCCAACAGAGCATAGCTGGAAAGGAGGGCCAGGAGGCTAAAAATAAACTTTCTCAGAGTTAGCGGCGCAGGTCGTTTCATCGTAACTCCATCTGCTGAGGTGGTTTAAGAAATGCGATTATCTAATTAATACTTTAAACAGCATCGCATGCAGAAAAAATCCGAAAAGAGTTTTATTAAAGTGCTCGCAAAAACTCGACTGAGTAGTTTGCGAGGTCGGCAAGTGGTGCCCAATAAACTCCGAGAAAAATTGTGGGCACAACCAATGCAATGAGCAGGACAACATAATAAGGGGAAACAGCTAAGGAAGCGGGTTCCTTTTCATCCTGTTGATCAAAATACATGGCTTTCAAAATTCGGGCATAATAATAAAGTGAAATCACACTATTGATGATAGCCACGACTGCAAGCCAATAAAAACCGGGTCCGCCCTTAATCAATGCTGCAAACAAATAAAATTTGCCTATAAATCCAGCAGTTGGCGGTAAACCAGTGAGCGAAAATAGAAACACGCCCATGGCTATCGCCGGCAGCGGCGCCCTCCAAATCAAACCTTTGTAATCATCGATACTTTCACTGCCGACCAGATCCTGAACTACAATGACGACCAAAAAAGCGCCGATATTCATCAGATAATAAACAACTAAATAAAATAGGGTCGCATAGACACCTTGATCGGAAAGTAAAACAACTCCCATCAATGCATATCCGGCATGAGCAATACTTGAATAAGCCAAAAGGCGCTTAACGTTTTTCTGAACGATTGCTACCAGATTCCCCAGGGTCATGGTAGCGGCCGCGACTACTGCGAGCAACTGCGACCAATTGACTCCGGCAATCGCAGCCCATTCCCCGTTCGTTGCCTCGGTAGCAAAGGCAACATTAAAAAAACGAATCAAGAGAGCGAATCCGGCTGCCTTTGGGCCAACTGAGAAAAATGCTGTAATTGGAGTCGGCGCTCCCTCATAGACATCCGGCGCCCAAAAATGGAATGGCACCGCTGCAAGCTTATAACCAAAACCCGCAAGCATCAAAATAATCGAAATTAGCAGGGCCAGACTATTTGCTGAGGAAGCAGCGAGCTTAGTACCGATTTCGTAGATGTCTAAAGTGCCTGTAAGTCCATAAAGAATGGAAATGCCATACAACATGAGTCCGGATGAAAAAGCGCCATAAATAGTGTATTTTAATCCGGCTTCACTTGAGCGGCGCCGCGTCTTTAGGTAGGTGGCCAAAATGAACGAGGTTACGCTGACAAACTCGATTGAGATAAAAATTGTAATCAGGTTAGTTGCGGAAGCCATTAAAAACAGGCCTAGCGTAAGCGCGGTCATTAAAGTAAAATATTCGCCCACCGGGCGTCCTGCAAGCTCAACTGAGCCGATAGAAAGCAAAACCACAAACGCAGCAGAGGTTAAGAATAAAAGCTTGAAATAAAGAGCAAAAGGATCGACGGCAAGCATATCGTTGAAAATCGACCGGCTGCCAAGATCGTACTGATTCAGGACTGCTACAAATGCGATGACCAGACCGCCCAATGCCAGCAACGATGTCCAGGCCGAGTTTTCTTTTTTCAAGAGCAGGTCTGCAATAATCAGGACCACGATCATGCCGGTTAAAATGAGCTCAGGCAGAAAGTAGCTCAGGCTGTTGATATTGTTTTGTATGATTTCGGAAGGATTCATATCTTATTGCAGTCCCAACAAAATCGGATCGGCTGCTTTAATTACCTCTACCAATTCGTTTAAAGAAGTTTTCATCAAATTCAAAAGAGGCGCCGGATAAATACCAAGAAATATGATAATGATTCCTAAAGGAATAATTGTAAAGAGTTCTCGCCCATTTATGTCCGGCAAATCTTTATACTTTGGATTAAGCTCACCCAGAAACATCCTTTGAAACGTCCACAGAAAATAACCCGCAGTCAATACGATTCCTATTGTTGAAATGATTGTAATCGCTTTCAGGTTAAACATTTCTGAGCCAAAAGCACCGAGAAAAGAAAATACTTCGCTCATAAAACTGGAGAGTCCGGGAAGTCCAAGCCCGGCAAAGAAAGCCAAACTCATCGCCGCCGTATAAATCGGCATACGAACCGCAAGTCCGCCGAAGCCATCGATGTTGCGGTGGTGTGCCCGGTCGTAAATTACACCAACCAAAAGGAAAAGCATAGCGGTGCCGGTACCGTGATTGAACATCTGCATGACTGCACCATTCATGCCTAAAGAGGTGAGTCCGGACATACCGAGCAGGACAATTCCCATGTGGCTGATACTGGAATAAGCCACAAGCTTCTTCAAATCTGTTTGGGCCATGGCGCAGAAGGCTCCGTAAATAATGTTGATCACCCCCAGAATGGCCAAGCCATATGCGAAATACTCCCATTTCATGGCATCCGGCAACATTGGGAAGCTGATTCGCAACATGCCGTAGGTTCCCATTTTCAAGAGCACACCTGCTAAGATAACGCTGACTGCTGTCGGCGCTTCCACGTGAGCATCCGGCAGCCATGTATGAAACGGAAAGAGCGGCACCTTAATTGCAAATCCGACAAACAGGGCCGCGTACACCCACAGGCGAACGTTAAAATCATTGAGCACGCCAGTATGGAGAGACTGATCCATCAGATGTAGCATATTAAATGTGTGTTGAATCCCTGGAGTATTCGGATCTATATCGACATTAAAATATAAAACCAGCATCGCTATCAGCATTAACACACTGCCGAAAAGCGTGTAGAGGAAAAACTTGATGGCGGCGTAAGGACCTCCGCGAACCTTGCCGTCAGGTTCAACTCGAGATGGACTGCCCCAAATGCCGATGAGAAAATACATCGGCAACAGCATAACTTCCCAGAAGATGTAAAACAAGAAGAAATCGAGCGAGCAGAAGACACCCATCATGCCGGTGTCCAAAAGTAGAAACATCGCGAAGTAACCTTTGACGCCTTTGTTAATCCCCCAGGAGGCGAAGATACAAATAAACGACAAGAAGGCGGTCAAAAGTACCATCGTGACGCTCAAACCGTCGATGCCCATAAAATATTCGATATTAAACGAAGGAATCCATTTATATTGCTCCCTGAATTGCATGCTAGTTGTGCCCGAATCGAAGTTAATGTAAATCCAAACTGCGATCAGCACCTGCAAGCCGGTGAAAGTTGCAGCCAAAACTCGAATGAGCGTTTTATTGTTTTTCGGAACCAATAAAATGAGCAAGATCCCAACCATAGGGAGAAATGTGATAAGAGTTAAGACTTTATTCATTTATTCAATCCTCTCCTTTATCTCCTAAAATTGCTGGATGATGAAAAGAATAACTACCGCAGCCAGCGCCATCAAAATGTAATTTTGTACCCGGCCCGTCTGGATCGTCCGCAACTGCGCGCCAAAAAATCCAATTACTCTTGCCACCAAATTAACCATGCCATCGATAATCTTTATATCAAAACGACCATTGCCGAATGCAAAGCGGGTCGTGATTCTCGCAACTGCGTTCACAAAGCCGTCGATGACTTTCATATCGAACAGGGATGAAATTTTGCTGATGAAAAGCGTCCCTGCAATCACGGTAGCGCCATACAATTCATCAAAATAATACTTATTCCAGAATAAAGTATAAATCGGCTTAAGTCTCCTCCCCCATGCCTCAGCGGAAATTTTCTTCCAGTGATAAACCAGGGTAGAAAGTAAAATTCCCAGTCCGGCAATTGCAATCGAGGAAAACATCGCAATCTTGTGGGCAGTGTGCGCCACGTCTGGGTGTCCCCCTCCTGCCTCAAGCACTTGAACTCCACTGCTTGCGTAAGAGGAAAGTTCCGGTTTTGTCAGCAAATGTTCCAACCACCCCCACCAAATGGTACCGACGGCAAATAGAGCAAGAACGCAAAGCGGAATCGTCATCACCAGGGGAGATTCGTGTGCGTGATCGAATTTTTTCTTATCTCGGGGTTCACCGCCAAAAGTGAGATAAACCGCCCTAAGCATGTAGAAACCCGTCATACCTGCAGCAAGGAGCGTCACCACAAAAATCACCATATGGGTTGGGTTCACCATGCCGAATTCGAGTGCAGACGCTAAAATGGCATCTTTGCTCCAAAAACCGGAAAATGGTGGTACACCGGAAATAGCGAGTGTGCCAATTAAAAAAGTCCAGAAAGTGATGGGCATTTTTTTTCGCAGCCCGCCCATATCATCCATTTCTTGCGAGTGGACCGCATGAATCACACTCCCGGAACCGAGAAAAAGCAGCGCTTTGAAAAAGGCGTGAGTGATAAGATGGAAAAGGCCTGCGGTATACCCTCCGGTACCGAGGCCAACCATCATGAATCCGAGCTGACTAACTGTTGAGTAAGCCAGCACGCGTTTGATATCTTTTTGAACGAGGGCAATTGTAGCTGCCATAAACGCTGTAATCGTACCAATGTAAGCAATGACCAGTAACGCGTCAGCCGTGTAAATTACGAAAGTCCGGCCAACCATGTAAACGCCGGCCGCTACCATGGTGGCAGCGTGAATCAAGGCACTGACCGGTGTCGGACCTTCCATCGCGTCCGGCAGCCAGACGTGAAGTGGAAACTGAGCAGACTTACCAACCGCGCCCATAAATATCAAAATTCCGGCGGCGGTTAATAATCCGCCTGACAACTGGCCATCGGCAATACCCCTGAAAACTTCCTCAAAATTGAAAACGCCCAAGGTGGTAAAAATAATAAGAATTCCAGCGAACATAGCGACATCGCCGATGCGGTTGGTGATAAAGGCTTTCTTCGCTGCGTTGGCAGCTGAATTCTTTTCGAACCAGAAACCGATAAGCAAGTACGAGCTAAGCCCAACCAACTCCCAGAAAATGTAAATCCCGAAAAAACCATCGACCAAAATCAGACCGAGCATAGAAAAAGAAAAAATCGACAAATAGGCAAAGTAGCGATTATAACGTGGGTCATCGTGCATATAACCGATGGAATACAAATGGATCAAAGAGCTGATTAACGTCACCACAATCAGCATAATCGCCGTCAAGTTATCGATATGTATTCCAAAAGTGACATTGACCGCACCAAAATTGATCCACTCCCAACTCTGAGTGATTTTAAAATTTGGATCGTAACTGGATAACGCCTGAATCAGAATCGGAACGGCCAAAAAGAAGGCCAGGAACATGGCGCCAGTTGATACCCAATCGCCTTTTCTTGGCAACCTTTTGCCGATAAAAATCTGGATTGTAAAAGCCAGCAACGGCAGCAGTAAAATAAGTATCGCGTTGGTTATCATAAATTATCCTGCTAAGGAATCCGCTTCTTCAAGATTGATTGAGTGCAAGCGCTCGTAAAGATTTAAAACAATCGCCAGTGCAACTGCTGCTGAAGCCGCAGCCGTGACAATCACAAATATCGCGAAAATTTGACCATCCAAATCGGTATCGATAAAGCGCGCAAATGCGACGAAATTAATATTTGCGGCGTTTAAAATTAATTCGATGCCCATGAGCACGGTTACGGCATTTTTCTTAGTAATCACGGCCAGCAAACCAAGAGAAAATAACGCCGCGCTTAAAACCAAATAATGTTCTAGACCGACCGTCATGTGCCCTTCCTCGCAATAAATGCAGCGCCGATTAAAGCGGCCAACAACAGCACCGAGACAATTTCAAACGGAATGAGAAAATCAGTCATCAACAGATAGCCTATCTTTTCCGCAGTCGGGATAAACTGAGCTTCAGCTTCTGGGACAATATTCCATGAAGTTGTCCTTATCACCCGAAACAAGATCACGAAAATCCCGGCCACAGCCAAAATCGCTGGCACAAGCTGCAAGGTTCCCGTGCGCATGTCAACGCTGGTGATGCGCTGAGTCAGCATCACGCCAAACAGGAGCAGAATCAAAATGCCGCCGACATAAACCAGAACTTGCACAACTGCTAAAAAATCAGCCGCTAGCAAAACATAAATGCCCGCTACCCCAAAGAAAGAAAACAACAGTCCAACTGCAGAATGGACGATGTTTTTCGAAACAACCATCAACGCGGCAGAAGCTAAGGTGAAGGCA
Organism: Caldithrix sp.; assembly: GCA_004356825.1. Lineage (GTDB taxonomy): Bacteria > Zhuqueibacterota > Zhuqueibacteria > Oceanimicrobiales > Oceanimicrobiaceae > Oceanimicrobium. Next base: position 4,361 of record SMXC01000265.1, on the reverse strand, counting down.
GCAAAAAGATAAAAAATTACATCGAATAAACTCATGGTTAACTTAAATATTTAGCCACAGATTCACACGGATTAAACACGGATTGCTTCATAAATAAAGCGCTTGAATTCTACGTTCTCTTTTCCAAAATTGATGAGCATTCCTACTTTGATTCCTGTTGCTTTTAATTCATTGAGTAATTGTGGCTCATCTTTGCGGTTATAGTCCTTTGCAATTTTAAGTTCCACGATTACTTTGTCATCCACAAGCAAGTCCGCTTCATATTCACCGACAATTGCGCCTTTAAACGTAACGTTTACGGGATGCTCTCATTCCGCAGAATGTCCACAATTTAACAATTCAACTTGTAATGCCTTTTGATAAACTTTCTCCAAAAAACCATAGCCCAGAATATTGTACACCTCAAAAGCTGAACCTATAATATCTTCTGTAATATCTTCATATACCAAACTCATTTTCCATATTCAATCCGTACTACAATCGACAACATTGTGTTTTTTGAGCAAAGTTTTTCTTAGCTACGGATTCACACGGATAAAACACGGATTTAATATATGGAACAATTTTCACTTTTTTTAACTTACAAATTTCAAATTGCGTATCATGAATTTATTTTTTTCTAAACGCATTTCATCCGTGTTAAATCAGTGTAAATCCGTGGCTGAATCAATTATTTGGTTGCGGTTTCGCCGTGCTGGGCATATCGGTGGCTAAAACATACACCTACAATATCATATAAAACCCAACGCCAATAATCGCAACAAAAGCAAACGGGGTCAGCACTTTCCAGGACGTGTACATGAGTTGATCGACCCGTACCCTCGGCAAAGTCCACCGTATCCATATTTGCACAAAAATCAGACCGAAAGCTTTAGCAAAGATCCAGAAAATCTGGAATGGCCCGGAGTTCATGAAATCGCCAAACGGACTCGACCAGCCGCCGAGAAAAAGAGTCGCGCCCACCACTCCAACCATAAACATGTTGGCATATTCAGCTAAAAAGAAAGCCGCCCACTTGAAGCCGCTGTACTCCGTATGAAATCCGGCAACAATTTCAGACTCCGCTTCGGGAAGATCAAAGGGCGCGCGGTTGGTCTCAGCGAGCGTTGCAATAAAATAGATTATAAATGCAAGGAGGTTAAAAGGAAAAAACTTCCAGATCAGCCACTTGTGAATACCGCCCACCTGAACGTTGACTATCTCTCCCAGGTTCATGCTACCAACAGCCATAATAATAACCAAAATTGCCAGAGAAGCGGGAATTTCAAAACTCACAACTTGTGCCGCAGAGCGCATCGCGCCCAGCAGCGACCACTTATTATTGGACGCCCAACCCGCCAAAATCGTCCCAATCACCACCAAAGAAGAAATCGCAAGGATGTAAAGTATGCCGATGTTCATGTCGCTCATGACATAGTGGCGGCCAAAAGGCAGGACGGCAAACGTAGCCAGGGTAGCTCCAAAGACCAGGATAGGCGCAAAAAAGTGCAGCTTTTTATCTGCCAGGGCCGGAACAATATCTTCTTTGAGAAGAAGCTTCAATGCATCTGCGGCAGTTTGCAGCCAGCCATGAAAGCCGCCGACGTACATCGGGCCAACCCGGTCCTGGATGTGCGCGGATACTTTTCTTTCCATATAGACCCCGACCAGTGCCAGTACCGCGCAAACTGTCGTCAGGACAACGGCACCGAGTGAGATAAAAATGATGTTGAGAACAACTTCAGGGAGATTTGCTAAAAAGGTTTGACCGTTCGCCAAGGTCGTAATCAGTTCACGCATTCGTTAGAATCATTTCCTTTCCTCTCTCTTATGAGTCGACCGTTTCGGTCACTTCCTTCTGTTCATAACTCTGTGACAACTCTGGCGCCGGCACGGATTGGGGTTTATCCCAATCGAGGTCGCCTTTCGCCCAGACGTATGCCAGTCCAACCAGCAGAATGAATACAAAAATCATCATTTCAACAAAAGCAAACAGACCTAAATCCTTAAACACAAGCGCCCACGGAAACAGAAAGATAATTTCAACTTCAAAAATCAGGAAAACCAGGGCGACCACATAAAACCGAATATTAAATTGAATCCACGATTCCCCCTCGGGGAGTTCGCCGCATTCATAGGTGCTGATTTTCACGGGATGCGGATTGCGCGCCTGCAGGATTCGGGAAATTCCTAAATTCAACAGAACAAATAACCCGCCGAAGATCAAAAACACCAAGGCAGTGGCGAAATTAAAAAGCATTGATTTCCTTTGAATGAGTGAGGGGAATAAGACAAGCGAATTTTCAAGGCACAGTATAGGAAATTTTTAAAATAGAGTCAAGGGAAAAGTTGCTGGTTAAGTGTTCAGCTGCTAGGATTTTAGGGTGTTAACGTAATGAAACGGATCGAAAATAGCAAATCGGAAAGCGAATCGCGGTCAATTTTCCAATCTTCAACAAAGAGGGCGCGTTTCAATTCCTCTGCCTACCTGAAGACCACGGGTTCTTTTAACACTTAAGCACCTCAACACATGGACACTGTTTTTAGCAGCCGCATCGGCCTCCTCGCTTTTGTGGGCGGATAATGGAAGAAAAACAGCTGCGGGGTCTCAGACGGGCTCCGTGCGCTGCCTCGATTGGTGGCGCTGCGCGCATAATTAGCGACACCTCCTGCGTCGGCTTTTCTGTGGGCTCGCCCTCCGGCAGATTCTTGGATAGAAACTTTTTCCAAAAAGTACGAGGGCATACAAATAGAGAGATTATTTCAGTTTGCTTTTAACCTGAAATAAGAAAAATTTAAATTAGTCTAATATTAGGAAAATTTAATATAGGAATCTCGCCAACCAGCACCTGTGTCGAGGAAAGAATGGAATGCCAACATTAATTCCTCAGCGGCTTGCCCTTCTTCAGCATGAATTTCATACGATCCTGCGAGAGCTTCTCACCACACAAGCTCACAAACGCTTCCCTTTCCAAATCAAGAATGGTCTGCTCATCAACCGGGGAAGTCGGGGAGGCTTTCGCACCGCCGGTGAGAACATTAGCCAGTTTTCTGCCAATCAACCCATCGTGCCCGGAGATTTTGCCCGCTTTCACCAAATCGTTCAAAGCTCCATCAATCGCCAACCTGCCTCCCTCTCCCGGCAGAATCAAATCCTCGCGCGGTTTCGGCGGTACGAAATTCTCGCTCATTTCCAGCACGGCATGTTTCGCTTCAAAAATCAAGTGTTCGGAATTCAAAACAATGCGATCGTATTTGGTTAACAGGCCAAGCTTGACCGCTTCTTTCGCTGAGGTAGAGACTTTCCCATATCCAATCGTTTCAAAGGCCTTTTGCGCAATCGGGAACGGTCCGGTGCGGGATTTTTCCATGGTTTGCATATTATTAAGCAAAACCCTGAGATTGCCGCCGGCGCCCGGGATAAGCCCCACACCGACTTCAACCAGGCCGCAGTATAACTCCGCCGAGGCCACGATACGATTTGCCAAAGCGGCCGCCTCATAGCCGCCGCCCAGACACAAATGAAACGGCGCCGCCACCACCGGAAAGTTAGAAAATTTCAGATTCTGTGCCACGTCCTGGAACGTCCTGGTGATTTGCTCAATCCGTTTCCAATCCTTGGCCTCACACAATTGCAGGATGAGCGCCAAATTCGCCCCGGCGGAAAAATTCTGTCCTTGATGCCCGATGACCAACCCTTTAAATCCTTCCTTGGGCACAATCTCCAAAGCGGCTTCCATCATATCGATCATTGACGCATCGATAGGATTCAGGGCCGGCTGCAGCGAACTGTGGAATTCCAGACAGGCTACGCCATCACCGATATCGATTAAACTAGCACACCAATTCTTCTTTAACGCATGACCGTCTTCTTTTTTAAGAAATAGACTGATTTGCTTAGGCTGCGGCGGCAATATCCGGCTTTCCTTGCCAGTAAAATCGAAATAGGTTTTGCGACCCTTCTCCAGAGCATAAAAAGACGTCTGGCCGGATTTCAGCATCTCCTGAACCCAGGCAGGTACTTTCTTGCTTTCATCGCTCATGCGTTTCACAGACTTCTCAAGACCGATCGCATCCCAGGTTTCAAATGGACCGAGTTGCCAGCCAAATCCCCATTTCATGGCGTTATCGATGTTGACAATATCCTCAGCGATTTCCGGGACGCGATTGGCGGTGTAAATCAAAGTGCCCGCCAGAAGTTCCCAGAAGAATTTCCCGGCGGCATCCTCGCTGTAAGCCAAAGCACTAATTCGTTTCGAGGTAGCGGTGAATCCTTTGGCCACGCGATAGCCGTCAAAACGTACTTGTTTTTGCGGGTGATATTCAAGCGTTTCAAAATTTAACGAGAGAATTTCTTTACCGGTTTTTTGATAAAACCCTTT
>SMXC01000264.1 GCA_004356825.1 Caldithrix sp. | reverse complement strand
TTGGAATTTGTGGAAAGTCTAAAAGGAGTAGCTCAGGTCTAATCCCACCAATGTATTTTGTGAGTCTCCGCTGTCGTCTTTGTGACGGTCATCATCGAGGTTGGCGAGGATATTCAGCTGCCATCGTGAGGAAACATTCCAGGTGAGGAATAAGGAAAGCGAATTTGAGTTGCGGTCGGAGTAAAAATTTATCAGACTGCTGGTATTTGGGTCGGAATTTCCGGCTGAGTTCGTTTGAATATTAGGGAACCGTTCAAGTGTGAAAGATTCTCGTAAACTTAGCAGGACACCATTAATTTGGAACAATTCCAAGGTAATCACAGGCCCTACTTTATAATAATCCGCAAAGGAATAAAATTTTTGGTGATTCTGCAGAGCATAGTAAACACCAAAACCAATGCGCCATTCCTGATTGATCTTAAAAATAAACATGGGTTCAACTTCCCAAAACAAGTAATCAGGTAAACTTTCACTAACGATCTTATAGTCCCGCTTGGTTAGGGTGCCTCTAACCTCTGCCCCAACTCTCCGTGTAAAATCCAGCCTCATATCTCCGGTTAAATTGTTCTCCCAAAAATCATTGTAGATCGATAGTGAATCGGGCTGGGGATTCGTATAGTCCCGCAATCTCAAATCGTTTTCCAGGTTCAGGCTAAAACTTCTGCTGGCTGCCTGTAACAAACTCAACGAAATTCTATTCTCCCGATAATCCTTTTTTTTAGACACGGAATACTTGCGTTGCACATTTCTGTAGCCTGCCTGTAAGAAAGATCCAAAACCAAAGTTTAATCTTGCGGCGGCGCGAAAGGTATTGTTAAAATAATCAGGGTAGCTTTCGTCTTCATTATTGTTTTCATTCTTATGGTCATATCGTCTCAAAATGAATTCATCTCCCAAATCGAACGAAAACAACCGCGTGGCTTGAATCCTGAACAGCAGCAATGAAGTATTCTGCCAAAATTTATTAATGCCAAAACTGCGAAAATAGGATGTGCCCTGAAAACGATTCTCAAACCGCCATGAAGATCTATTCCCTATCGGTTTATCAATTTTGGCATTGAGTTCGCCGGAAACATAATCGCGGCTGTATTTTAAAAAAACCATACTTTGAATTGAGTTTCTAAATCCTGTCCCATAGTCGAATTTAAATCTTACCCCCGTAAATGGGTTACCGTTGCTTTCAAGAATGGTACTGTCAAGGGAAGCAGACGCTAGTGAAGCAGCATCTGTTGGGATAGTTCCGAGATTAATCTCCTGCCGCCAATGCCAGACATCAACGCCTGTACTCAGTTCCCGCGACCAGTTAAATTTATTGGCCGGTTTTAGAGAAACCTCACTTAAACCGTTCAGAAAATAGGAATCATCTTCCGGTGGTAGGAAAACTGCGTCGTCATCCGGTTGGAGCAACTCCCAAATGGTTTCCAACCACAGGTTAGCCATCTGGAAATCATTCGTTTCGGCAAAATTTTCCGCTTCTTTTTTAAGCCGGGCAATTTCTCTCAGAAGGATGGGGTCACTGAATTTTTGTGTATTTTTCAGAATCCACCGTTCCAACCTTAGCACCTCAATTCCGTAGTAACTCTCTTCAATCCAATCCTCATTAACCAACGTATCAGAAAAGCTTTCGGTCAGATTGTAAGTGGCGGTTTGACTATATACGTTTACCGGCCAACTAATATAGCTGACAATTAGACCCAGCGCTACAATCAAACCTTTTATTTTAATCGTTTTCTTCAATCGCTTCACTTTTCAAAAATCCAGCTTTTCAAGATTATCGGCAGAGGAGACTCATTCGCAAAAAGAAATCAATGCGGCCATCAAAATAGTTTTCACTCTATCAAATCTCCTGCCCAAGATTCGCTTTTGAGCCTACTTTTAGCCAGTCATCGAGAACCAGCATTAACCGTACGAAAGTTCGTACTCTTCAAGTCGTCGTCAAGGTCTTCCAAATTTGGATGCTCGTCGACAAACCCGGGTTTCACGGCCCGAAGCCAAAAATAAACATGGGCGCTGCTTTACCCTGATGAGTCTACGGGGCTGCCCTTTCCTGCCACACCCGAATTCAGAAAAAACGTTCATGCCCAAAAACCGTTCAGCCTCGCCCAGACTTTCAAGATCAGAAACGATTATTCAGCTACTTGCCTTTCTTGGCAGCCTTTACTTTCTCCCTGTCCCGTTTAATTTTGTTTTTCCGACGGCGTTTTTTTTCAATTTTATTGTATTGTTTTCCCATGATACCTCCCTTTAAGTTTAATCCTTTGATTATGTAATTTGGCGCTTATATCAAAATATGAATTTCAACTGAATAAAGAAACCATTTTCTATCCATACAATATCTAAAATAAAAAACCAGAGGAACCTGCTGAGGAGACCAACTTCAACTGACTACAATTCACAACAGACCCCTCTGGGTCGTTAAAAAAAGGTTTTAACCGGCAATTAACAGCCGATTAAAACCAACTCACTATTTCAGTAGCAGCATGGGTTTGGACATGACAAACTTATCGCCGGCTTTCATCTGGTAGATATAAACACCAGTGGCTGCCTGGCGCCCAAAACTATCTTTACCATTCCACTGAACTGTATAAACTCCGATCGGTTGTTCTTGGTTGACGAGGGTTATAACCTCTTGACCCAAAAGATTAAATATCTTGAGAGTGACCTGAGAGTTTTCAGATAATTGGTATTTGATCTGCGTTTCAGGATTAAAGGGATTGGGATAATTCTGAGAAAGATCAAAAGCTTCAGGAACTGTCGCATCTCCATCGGAGACACTGGTAATATTATCCTCACCCAAATTCATGTTGGCGCCTTCAAAATCCTGGCCATTTCCAACGGTGATGGAGGAAGCGTTTTGCTCATTCGTACCGCCAAAATAACCATCTTCAAATCCAACGCCTGAAGCATCAATCCTATAGTCGCCTGCAGGCAGCTCTATTAAGGAATAGTCTCCGTTCGCATCCGTAACAGCGTTCACTTCAACATCACCGTCACCTGAAATTGCGCGGACTAAGATACCCTGCAACGGCGTATTATTCGCTGCGCCTCTAATTCTGCCATGAACTGTGTAAGTACCGTTGCGATGGCGTGGCCTTAACCCGAAATCGATACCTTGGGCCACCTGTTCATTTTCTACCGAGACGGGATCGGCATCCCTGAAACGTCTCGTATCCTTAAAAAACTCGCCGACAAAGCCGCGAGCCCATGCGAACATGTAGTATCTTCCCGGCGGCAAATCCGTTAGTTTGTAATGGCCTCGAGGACCGGAGAACGCAATGTGTGGGATCCGATCTCTTGGAGAAACCGCGATCACAACGCCGCCAAAGAGTGGCGTGTCATCTGCATCTGAAAAGACTCTGCCGGTGATCGTGCCTCGCCGGTCTTCTTTTGGATGCAAAAACAGATCAATGCCAGAGGTCTCGTTAGGCGCAGTCACCTCAACGAGATCGGCCTGATCGCGAGTCCGTGAAGTCTCATAAAATTGAGCATGGAAGCCATCGGCGATCACCTGAACAAGATGACTGCCAGTCGCCAGGCCAGCCACTTTATATTCACCGTTTTCATCTGTAAATGTCCGACGTCCGTGCTTCGAATCAGCCGCCCAAACTTGCACCAGCGCTTTTACGACCGGCAGGTTGTCGATAGTAGAAACTACCGTTCCGGAAATACAACCGCCGGGATCCAGAGTAAAATTGATCGCTTCTTTAGACTCGCCATCGGTTACATCAACAAATTTTGCCAGGTCCTTCGTCGGGACTTCCTCCCAAAACTCCGGCAAGTATTCTTCGGCGGCGGCAAGGACAATATATTTTCCTGAAGGCACGTTGCCAATTAGGTAATTACCTTCATCATCCGTCTTCGCCCGGAAACCGGCAATTGATAAAGCGCGGTCTGAATTACTGCTTTCTTTAAAAGCCTGAACTATTGCGCCCGCAAGCGGGTCACCGGCTTGGTTCGTGACTTTTCCGGCAATCGAACCTCTTTTGGTTAAATCAAAATTAATATCAGCGGTGTGTGAATCGGATTCAACTTTAACCAGAGTTGCGTCTTCCCGGTCTGCAGCATGGTCATGAAACTGCGTATTGAAGCCCTCGGCTGAAGCGGAGACAAGATATGAACCCGGTCTCACCTGCACCAAATACTCACCATTTTCGTTGGTTCGGGTTTCTCTGAAAACACGATTATCAGGACGGACGGCATTAGGTGAATGAGAAAAAACCCGAACATGAGCGCCGGCAATGGGCTCTTGATCCGCAGCATTTCTAACCACACCCCTGATGGCACTCGCCATTCCCAACGCGAAGTCGATGTCTTCGACCTTTCCCGGCTCCAGCACATTCAGAATCCTGGCATCTGCCAGATCCTTTGCATGATCGAAAAATTCGGCGCCATAGCCCGGAGCATTAGCGGCCACTAAATAAGCGCCGGTTTCAAGTTCTCCAATTTCATAGGCGCCGTCGTCGTTCGTGGTCGCATGTTTTGCAACTCGCGGATTCAATTTCAGGAAGGCCACGACATGGGCGTTCGCCAGGGGTTGAGGAGTATCACTGTCCGTGACGACAGTGCCGGCAATCTTAGCCCCTTCGCTCAGGCCAAAATTCTTGTCGGTAAGCGTGTCATCTTCTGCAACTGTCAGGACAAACGCCTGTAAGTAATCCCTGGTATTATCGTAAAATTCACCGATAAAACCCCGGGCATTTGCATAAAGTATATAACGTCCGGGAATTAGATTGTCCAGTACGTAATTGCCGGCGTCATCACTCTCCGTGCGCTGAATCCAGCGAATCCTGCCTAAACGAACCGCCTTAACGACAGCACTTCCGATGGGAGAGCTATCTGCGTCGTTGCTGATATTACCGCTGATTGCGCCAGTTGGCGGATCGTGAACAATAACATCAGCGCTGGTTGGAATTCGCAAGCCATCTAGCTGCACAACTGCAACCACTTTACCACGACCGTCCCGGTCGCCGGCAGCAAAAAGGCCTTCTTCACTAATTTTTCCTAAATCTTCCGGTTTAATTTCCCATTGGACATTTTGGGGACGGACTTGCCCATTCAACGAGGTCACAACAACTTCGAACTGCTGCTCCGTTCCCGGTGCGACAACGGCACCGTTTGGAACGATCTTTACATCGAAAAACGGTTTTGGCAGCCTGCCGATTCTAATGCAAACAACTCTTACAATCCGCTGATTTCCAATGTCAATCGTCACGTTGATTTTAACAATACCGACCCGGCGTCCGGCGATAAAAAATCCATCATCGGTTATGGTTCCCATCGAGTCCGGTTCAACATCCCAGGTGATCGCAGCGATCTTCACCGGCGCATTGGCTGCACTACTAAGTGAAAAGGCGAATGCATCCAATTTAATGCTTTCGCCTAAATCTATTTCTGCTTCTTCCGGAACAATATGAACATCTAAATTTGTATTCTGCGCGTATGTTACGCTCAGGAAAGCGGTCGTGAACAATACCGCTAATAAAATGGTCAGAGATAGTTTCAACTTATCCATTGCTGTACTCTCCATGTTGATTTATTAAATTTTATTTGATAATTGAAAAAAAACTATT
>SMXC01000263.1 GCA_004356825.1 Caldithrix sp. | reverse complement strand
TACTTAAACCTATAAAACACGAACAATTCCAGTCGTACGTAATATTTTTCATTTCAATATAGGATTTATTAGTGAAGAAGCTCTTTAACCCGGGGACATTTTTTAAACTAATAGCAATTTATTGTTTATTTATTCTTAATCAAAGTTGCAACAATAATCCTCTTGTTCCTTCGGACACTGCAATTATAGAGGGGAAGGTTGTAGAGGAAGGTAACCTGCGTCCGATAAAAGACGTTTTGGTTGGATCAAACTCTTTCGTAGAAACCGCACTTACGGATGAAAACGGGGCCTATTCTTTAGGCGTACAACTGCCGGATTCTAATGACACGGTTGTTTCACTTTCTTTTTCAAAATCAGGTTTTTCCACCGGAATCGCCTCAGGCATCGTTATTGAAAACGGAAAACGTGCCAATATACCCGATGCGGTTTTAACTAAAAGCGGCGATGGCCCTACCGGCAGCAGCGGCCCTGCCTCTAATGTTGTGCTGATAAACATTCAAACCAGCAATATTTTTGTTAAAGGTTCCGGCGCCAATGAAACCTCCGACGCTACTTTCGAAGTAAGAGATGCGAATGGCGTTCCCGTTGACCTGGAGCATCAGGTAAAAGTCTGTTTTCAGATAAAAGGCGGTCCAAATGGCGGAGAGTTTGTTGCTCCCGACACGGCATTAACCGACAACAATGGCAAAGTTATTACGACGGTAAATAGCGGAACCATGGCGGGAGCCTTGCAGATTGTGGCTGAGGTTGTTGGAACTTCAATAGCTTCTGCTCCTGTTCCCATATCGATTCATGGCGGTCTGCCTGATATTAATCACTTCTCCGTAGTCGCTGCAAAGCTCAATTTTGCCGGATACAATATTTTCGGCCTGGAAAATTCTATAACCGTTTTTGTGGGCGACAAATATTCCAACCCGGTGCCCCCGGGTACATCTATACAATTTCAAAGCACTGGCGGAATCATTGAAGGTTCAGCCTTAACCAATGAATTGGGAATCGCTTCCGTGAGTTTAATTTCGGCCGCTCCCCAGCCGCAAGGTGTTGCGGAGGCAGCTTTCCCGTTTAACCAGCGCGGGTTTGCTCTTGTCACTGCTCAAACAGTTGATGAAAATCAACAGGCAATTTCTAAAAGCGCTATTGTCCTGTTCTCCGGGATCACACAAATCACCAATCTGAATCCGACCACTCCCTTTAGCCTCACTGCAAATAGTTCCCAAAGATTCACTTTTACCGTTAGCGACCAGAACAGTAACCCATTAGTCGCCGGCACAAATATCAATGTCCAAACAAATAATGGCAGGGTTGACGGTGATACAAATGTATCTCTTGTCGATACACAATCAAGAGGCGCAACTCAGTTTTCGTTTGTGCTGACAAATTCCGATCCGGATAAAATTGAAGGAGCGGTCGCTGACGTTACTGTAACGATTACAGTGAGTAGTCAAAATGGCGCTGCACGCATTACTTTTACAGGACAAATGTTTCCATAAAATCATTTAAGGGGAATTTTAACTTTTGGGAGAAACTCCAGCTCATTTATAATTTTTGCGAGATTGGCTTTTCTGTCAATTTTGCCGGTACTTGTACGGATAAACGAATTTAAATAGTAACTTGATTTGGGGATTTCATATGTAGTCAGATTTTTTGAAAGAAGAACCTTGAGCCTTTTCTCATCAATTTGAATCTGGTTGACGCCTTCAAAAACAACTGTTACGACCTGCCCATAAATTTTGTCAGGTAATGGCCCGACAAAAAACTCCTGATGAATGCTTTTCCCCTGGTTCATTTCAAAAAGAACTTCCGCGATTGCACGTTCGACTTTCTCTGCGGATACTTTCACCCCCCCGCTGTTGATCATATTATCGATTCGACCGAGCCAAACGAAACGGTTTTCAGTTTTGATCTCCACTACATCGTTAGTGACCAACCACTCGTTATTGGTCACTGCTGACTTCACCCTCAAACAGCCATGCTCATTCTGTCCGATTTCAACGCCCGGTAACGCTTCATAATTTTCTACCTTGTCAGGGCCGTTCAACCTGCGCAGGGCAATATGGCTGACGGTCTCGGTCATGCCAAAAGTTTGGTAAACAGGAGTTTCTACTTGTTCAATGGTTTTTTCAAGAGTCGCCGAAACCTCTGCCCCGCCAACAAGAATGGCTTTCATCCTATTTAAAACGGCAAGGTGAGTTTCTCCCGAGTTCAAAATTGTCTGCAGCTGCAATGGCACGAAGGCGGTGAAATGGAAATGTCCACCGTTTTCAAAATCAAATGCAGTGAAAGGATTACCAGCCGGTTCAACAACGGTTACATTCAGCCCTAATTCAAAACCGCGAACCAACATCATGAGACCGGCGATATGTTCTGGCGAAAGGCAGACAAGAGCACTATCTCCTTTGTTTAAATGCAACGCTTCGCCGGTCATGCGGGCGCTTGCTGCCATTTGCTGTCGAGTCAAATTCACCGATTTAGGTTGGCCCGTCGATCCGGAAGTCGGTACCGAAAACCGCTTTTGTCCCGACAGCCATTGTCCGCAAAAAATCAGGGTTTGGATTTCATTTTGAGAAAATTGCTCTGATGGTAAATCTTCATAATTTTCCAATATCCATTCAAAGGCAAGGGACTTTCCGTTTAAAATGATTTCGCTGGATTCGCTCATTCTGCTGTTAATTTCAAATCAGCTAAGTTCGTCAAGTTATCCCAGCCATTTACCGCAGCATAGGTTAACTGTCCGTCGATTATTTTTAAAGGTGACCTGAAATTAGCGGTAAAAAGCTGGCCGGTTCCAAGGCCTTGAGGTATCGATAAATTCAGCGTACTGACCCACTGACTAATAACATTCAAACCTATATTCGACTCCAGAGCGGAAGTCACCCAGAAGCCGATATTTAATTTTCTTGCGCTATCGATCCACTCCATCGAAGCTTTTAAGCCGCCTAGCAAAGTTGGTTTAAGAATAATATATTGTGGCTTAATGGTGCTAAGCAACTCTTCTTTGGCGATGGGCTCAAGAACTCCAATCAGTTCTTCATCCAAAGCGATAGCAATAGGGCTTGAAGCACACAAATTCGCCATGGTCTGCCATTGCCCGGCTTTGATTGGCTGCTCAATTGAATGGATTTGAAATTCTGTTAAGCGCTGCAGTTTATCTAAAGCGGAGTCCGCTTCAAAAGCGCCGTTTGCATCTAAACGAAACTCAATTTGTTCAGGTGGGAACTTCCTGCGAATTTCCGACAGGAGTTCACACTCGGTGGCAAAATCAAGAGCGCCGATTTTAATTTTGATGCAATTAAAACCGAGTTTGATTTTATTTAAAATCTGAGTAAACATCTCCTCTTTGTCTGCCATGACGATCAAACCATTGGTTGCGATGGTCTCGGTTCCCTTGGTAAAATCATTGTCAAAAAGCAGCCGTCTACCGCCATTTTGCAAATCCATTTTAGCGGCTTCGAGTCCAAACCTGATAGCCGGCCAGTCGGTTAAATCAAGATCGGACCGAATTGCATCTTGATTAAACAGGTTGCAGACTTCCTGTAATTTATCTTCAAAACCCGGGCGGTCATCAATGCTCAGTTCTTTAAGGGGGGCGCATTCTCCGATTCCGATTTTTTCCTTGTACCGGAGTGCCAAAATAAAAATATCACGTGCGAAAAGGATGCCGCGTGATGTGCCCATCGGTTTCTTAAATTTGAGAGTGAATTTTTTGAAGTCGGCTTGCGGAGAACTCACAGCAAGATTCCCAAACCAAAACAAAAACTAAACAGGAGGGTTGTAATTGCCATTTGTTTCAGGTGAGGATCGAGATCGGCGGCATTTGATTGCAGAGAAATTCCCACAGCATTTTTTAAAACCAGCGGCAGGGTAATCAGGAATAAGAATTGCCAGGGGTTGTTGTAATTCAACAAAATGAAAATGAGTGCAAACCCGAGGGCCGAAATCAGCAGGACACAATGATAGATCCGGGCTTTCCTTTCTCCAAGGCGGACCGGAATAGTATTCTTACCGGCCAATTTATCAGACTGTAAATCCCGAATATTATTGATATTCAAGACCGCCGTACAAAAAAGCCCGCACGATGCAGCCGGTAAAAATATTTGGAAATTCAGTTGATGGGTATGCAAATAGTAAGTGCCAAACACGCCAATTAAACCAAAAAAAAGAAAGACAAAAATATCTCCCAATCCCGTGTATCCATATTTGGGACCCAGGGTGTAGCCAACGGCGGCGGCAATCGCTGTCAATCCGGAGAGATGAAAAAACAGACTTTCGCCGCGTATGAGCAGATACCCGGAAATCAGGCACAGCGAAGCAAAAATAAGTAGAGCGAACTTGATAGATTTGGCTGAAATTTTTCCGGACTGCGTTGCCCGTTCCGGGCCAACGCGATTGCTGCTATCCGCTCCATGGACGCTATCGCCGTAATCATTGGCAAGATTTGATAAGATTTGCAGCAACATAGCGGTTAAAAAACAAAGAGCAGTAACACGCCACTGGAAGGCGTTATCGAATTCAGCTAAAAAACTACCGAGAGCGATGCTGGCTGCGGCCAATGGCAGGGTTCTTAGTCTGAAGGCGGAGAGCCAGGTTTTGATCGAGTTCATAGATTTTCTGATGTTGCAATACTTTGTTTGTATTTGACACCCTTCTCCCACAGGGAGCGGGAACACAATCTACGGATATCGCCTAAATTTCGTAAAATCCGGCTCGCGCTTTTCAAGGTAAGCCTTCCTCCCTTCGTTCGCTTCCTCACTTAAGTAATACAGAAGTGTCGAATTGCCGGCCAATTCTTGCAGACCGGCCTGGCCGTCCAGCTCGGCATTAAAGGCAGATTTGAGCAACCGAATCGCCATAGGGCTTTTGGTCAAAATTTTGAAACACCAGTCAATGGTTGTGCTTTCGAGTTCTTCCAGCGGCACGACTTTGTTGACCAGGCCCATTTGCAACGCTTCCTGAGCATCGTACTCATCGCACAGATACCAGATTTCGCGGGCCTTCTTTTGTCCTACACACCGAGCTAAATATGACGATCCAAAACCACCATCGAAGCTGCCGACTTTCGGTCCGGTTTGGCCGAACCGGGCATTTTCCGCGGCAATGGTCAGATCGCAAATCACATGCAGCACATGTCCGCCGCCGATGGCCCACCCTGCTACCATGGCAATCACCGGCTTTGGAATCGAGCGAATCTTCTTTTGCACATCGAGAATGTTTAGACGAGGAATGCCGTCATCGCCAACGTACCCGCCCTCACTGCGCACTTTTTGATCGCCGCCGCTGCAGAATGCTTTGCCCCCCTCCCCGGTCAAAATAACCACGCCGACATCTGTGTTTTGGCGAGCCAACTCAAAAGCTTCTTCAAGTTCAAACACAGTCTTGGGCCGGAATGCGTTATGGACTTCCGGACGATTGATGCTGATCTTTGCAATGCCCTCATAGTACTGAAAAAGGATATCTTCAAACTCCTTAAAGGTCTCCCATTTTATGTTTCGCTGATTCATTTAAGCTCCTTCATTAAAGACTTAAATTTAAAAAATGTTGCGGCGTTTGTGCGTTTATCAAAGCCAACTTCCATAATTGCCGGTTTGTCTTTAGTAGAAAAAAACAGAGGTAACGCCTCTTCTAAAGATTTAGCCGAATTACAAAAAAAGTAATTCAGGCCGTGGTCTGCGGCGCTATTCCTGGCGCTTAGATTATGTTCTACCTCAAAATGATGATCTAGCTCAGGCAGATCACGGCTGCCGGCCAATATTCTGAAAATCCCGCCGCCATAATTATTGAAAATAATAATTCTTAAATTCGGTGGTAAATAGTTATTCCATAAACCATTTCGGTCGTAAAAGAACGCAAGATCACCCAAAATCAGGGTTGTCATTTTAGGGGTTGCAAGCGCTGCGCCGACTGCGGTGCTCAGCGTGCCGTCGATGCCGCTAGTGCCCCGGTTTGAGTTCACTCGCAGGCCGCTTGTTTCAGTTAAACCAACAAAACTTGCCAGCCGCACAATTGAACTGTTGCCTAACTGGAGGTGACTTTCAGGCGGGAGGCGCCTTAAAACTGAACGCATCGCCTTGAGCTCACAGTGCGGCGCGGTTTCTAAAAACTCATGTAATTGCGGCGCGGTTTTAGATTGCATATTCCGCCAGGAGGAGGAATAATTTTCGTGTGCAGTCCCAATATCGGTTTTTTCAGTTTCTAAAATCATGAGTAGATTTTCAAAAAAATAATCCGCCGAAGTTTGAATAACTTGCGTTAAAGATTGAAAGGTGTCAATGCAATCGCCGTGAGTTTGAAGCTGCCAATGCATCTTGGGCTTAAATTTACGTAGAAATAATTTTAAACTTTTAGACACCACCGGGCCGCCAAACGTGATTAACAAATCCGGCACCAGTTTTTTCAGCATTTCCTCATTTTCAGTTCCCAAAAAAGAATCGTAATAATTAACTTTTTGCGCTTGCTGCAAATTTGAAGTCACATCACAGAGAAGCAAAGCTTTGCTGGTTTTTTGAATGGCCGATAAGCTTTCAATTAAACGTGAACTCGGTGAATGCATGCCTGCCACTATCAAAATCCCATTTGACTTTTCCCACACCGAGGCAATCTCATTCCAGGAGTCTTTGAGCAACACATCGTGAGTGGGCAGATGAGAAATGATTTTGGGGTTGCTTTGGTAGTTAAAATCCGACTTTGGATAAAGAGGTTCACGCAAGGGCACATTGATATGAACCGGGCCGGGAATTGGCCAGACGCTCTTATTTATGGCTGCTGAGATGATTCTTTCGGCATGCCATTTGGCATCAGGATGAAAATCATCCACCGGGAGTTCAAAATATTCGCGGCAGCGCTTGCCGTACATCTCTCTCTGATCGAGCGTTTGGCCATCGTTTTGATCGATCCATTCGGGGGGTCTGTCGGCAGTGAAAATCAAAAGAGGAATTTGCTGGTAGAAAGCTTCGGCCACCGCCGGACCGTAATTTAACCCGGCAGTACCGGAAGTACAAACAAGGCCAACCGGTCTTTCGGTCTGCTGGGCCAGGCCCAGGGCGATAAAAGCCGCCGAGCGCTCATCTACAATCGTCCGGCATTTTAATTTTGGATGTCTTAGAAATGCAAGAGTAACAGGGGCAGAACGGGAACCGGGTGAGATTATAATATCGGAAATGTTTTTTTGTGAGCAAATTTCAGCGATGTTGACGATGCTACGCTTAAACTCGGTCATCCAAGGGCACCTTCGAGAC
This sequence comes from Caldithrix sp., assembly GCA_004356825.1. Classification (GTDB taxonomy): domain Bacteria; phylum Zhuqueibacterota; class Zhuqueibacteria; order Oceanimicrobiales; family Oceanimicrobiaceae; genus Oceanimicrobium. The sequence goes on along the minus strand of SMXC01000263.1, from coordinate 5,103 downwards.
TTCGAGCAGAATCGACCCTTTCAGACAAAGGTAATTCATTCGGTTTCTGAATGAACTTCAAGAGCGCATTTAATTTGAGCTCGGTTTCCAGCCATTCTTGTTTCGGTATTGAATCGATGGTGATGCCGCCACCGGCATATAAAATTGCGGAATGATTTTGTAGCTGCAGGCATCTCAAATTAGCAAATAAACGGGACCGGTTTTTTATATTTACAGGGCCCAGAATACCGGCATAAAATTCCCGCTTGTGGGATTCTGTCTTTTCAATAAATTCCAGTGCAGCCTTTTTGGTGACACCGCAAACTGCCGGGGTTGGGTGAAGGGAACTCAGCAAACGATTTACCACATCCACCTCATTGTGCCGCGAGTTCCTCCAAATAAATTTTGTTTGCAAGTGCAATATATTTCCAATTTGGACCGTTTCGGGTCCGTGCTCAGAAAAGTCGTTTATATTCTGCTGCTTGAAACAGTCACGAATATATTCGCTGACAATTTCCTGCTCGACGATTTCCTTCTTTCCCCATTTAGAGGTCTGAATCTCTCGGCTTGATGTAACAGGTTGGGTGCCTGCCAAAGCCACAGTCATCAGTTCCTGATTATCTAAACTTAAAAGCAGTTCCGGAGTCGCCCCGACCCAGGTACCATTTCCGGGTATGGCAACAAGAGAAACAAAAGCATTCGGGTATTCGGCGCACAGGTTATGGAATAGGCCTAAAACAGAAAATTCATCTTTCAGCAGCACTTCATGAGTTCGGGAAAGAACCACTTTTCGAAATTTCTCTTTTCTTATTTGCTCTAATGCCGCTGCAACCCAATTGCAAAATTCCTGCTCTTTTGTAGCAGAGACTGAGGGATTTGATAAACTTCGAATGTACCAATTTTTAGCCGGCTCCTGATAAAAGCCGGTCCGGCTTAACTCTTTTAATGTAGATTCGAACCGCAGCTTGTTGCAGGTAATATCAGCATCAATATGCCCGTTAGAAAAGTCATTAAAAATACAAGTCGTTTCATTTAAATGAAGATTGGCCTTTATAAAAAAACCGGATTTCTCTTCGTGACTGGCAAATGGTGAGAAGACAAAGCCTTGCTTAAGCAGACTCAAATTGAGGTCGACCCGGTCTGCGCCACCCGAAAGATCAATGATAAGATTGGTATTCTGGCGGTTTGGGCAACGCCAGGCAGCAATCGACAGCCGATTAAGGATCGCAGCCCGGTAAAACAAGTCAAACGAGCGGGCAGCGTCCTCAATTTCAAAGGCTGATTTGAATTTTGATGACATATAAAGATTCTCCCTCCTGATTCGCCCCCCGGCTAAGATATAAGTCTCATTATTTTTATAAACCGTTCAGTGGATATAGCTTTGCTGTTCAGGAGCTTTTGTAAGCTATCAACCGCAAATCGGGTCATATCCTGCAATTTATTGATTTTGTCTAACATCAGCGAATCGGCATCGACCATTTCTTTGGCCAGTGCCTCGCTATCCTCCTTGATTCTCGTCGTGAGTTTGAGCTCGCGATTCCGGAGGATATTATTAATAACCTGAACTAAATCGGTATTTGATTGATAACCCGGCGACCGCGCATCCCCAACATTTACTTTTTCGACAACCTGATAAGCAATGAGCTCAGCCAGCGCTGTACTCACCAGCCCTTTCGTGACGCCAAGTTTTTTGGTTAATTCTTTCGCCGTAATGGGATTCTCAGCCAGATAGATATGAACCCAAATCCTGCCGTGGACTTCCTTAAACCCCCAATACCTTATAAAATCACCTACGGAATCAGCTAAACGCTTCTTCTTCTCTTCTACTTTTTCGTTGGTCATTTTCACAGAAAAGCCATTGTTACTTTTGTTTAGAACAAAGTAAACAAAACGTTGGTTGAAGTCAAGTTTTTCTGTAACAAAATGAATTCAATTTTATTTCGGGTATGAAGCGCGACGGGCGCCTCCTTCCCGATTTCATTATTCTAAAAAAAGGAAGGAAAGTCAGGTCCGGGTCGCCCTGCGCTAAATTTGTTTCGATCGTGGATAAAAAATCGAGCGGGTAGAAATATATATACCGTTTGTTCGGACGACAAAAGAATCCCATGCGAATTCTAACTGCTGGCAGGAAAAAATGCAGCAATGATTGACATCGGCAATGATACGGAAAAAAAGCGGTCGGAAAATCGCCAACGAGTGGAAAAATGAAATGAAAACTATTTTTTTGAGTCTGGTCCCTATTGAACAGCAGACGATTTCAAACAAAAAACAATTCAATCAATCAAGTTTCTGACTTATGATCGAATCTATTTTTACTGCGAGGGTATTTTCTTTTTTTACGGGCATGGCTTTAAACAAATTCAGATCCCCGACAAAGATATCGACAGGACTATTCTTTTCCGTGGGCAGGTAAATCACATCCCCGATTTCCAAATTCAAGACGTCCTTTATATTCATCTCCGTCTCGCCTAAAACAGCCTTTATCGGCAATATCGACTTCATCACCTGGTACCCGATATCTTTCTGGTCTATTTCGTATTGTTCCGGAGAGCGACTTAATGAATCACTTGTCGTATCAAATTTATGCAGCATTAATTCTAAGAACGTGCTTGGTAGACAAAGATTCACGTACCCTAACACTTTGTCGCCGCTTCTTATGTCCATGGAAACCATGATAACCGTCTCACTACTTGCAATAACTTGAACATAGTCAGGCTGGGCGAAAAATGCCTCTATCTCAAACTCCACGGAACAAACCCTTTCCCAGGCGTTTCTCAAGTCCAACCGGATCAAACTTACGACACGATGCATGATCCTCTCTTCAATCAAGCTTAACTCACGATCCATAGTTACAGAATCTTTAGCGCCGCCGCCAAGAATTTTGTCGATAACAAAAAAAGCGAAATTTGGATCGATTTCTAATAAAAACTTGCCTTTGCCGTCATCCACGTTAAGGACATACAGACAGGTAGGTGAAGAAAATGACTCCATACAGTCACCAAAAGAAAGTTCGGAGGCAGCCGCCAAAGTGGCAATTAGCGGGCGATTAAGCAGGTTGGTCAGGGTGATTTCAAAATTTCGCAAAAACCTTTTGTGAATGCTTTCCAGCAGTACAAACTGGCTTTTGTTGAATTTTTTTTGCTTTCTGAAATTAAACGAGAAAACAGCTTTTTCTTTTACTGGAACCGGCTGTTCTTCACCACCATCCTCTTCTACATTCTGGGTTTGGGTCAGCAGAGCATCTATTTCGCTCTGGCTTAATGCTTCCTGGGCCATTTCAATAGAAACTAATTAATCTTCTCAAACAACTTGGTTAATTTAACTATAAAAGCTTGTTTATCAACCGGCTTTACCATGTAGTCGAGCACGCCGTACTTTAGAACTTGTTTGACAATTTTATTATCATCAACTGCTGTATATGCCAGTACATGGATTTTGGAAAGCTTGGCGCTTTTGCGCATAGTCTGCAGAACTTGAATACCATTCATAAAAGGCATGATCATGTCTAAAATCACCAAACTGGGGCACTCTTTTAGCATAATTTTCAAAGCCTCTGAACCATCGTCGGCAAGAAAAAGATCGCATTTCCATTGATCGCGGATAATTTTCTCCAGGATCCGTCTTGAGATAAGTTCATCATCGACAATCAGGATCTTTGTACGGCTGTTAATCATCTCCCTTTCTAGTCCTCTTTCAAATTTACTTCAATAAAAAAGCTGCCTAAATCCGAGTCAAAATCAACACGCGTTCTGGTGGCAGAAGCGCCGGCGGTGATTTGGTGTTGTTGTCCGATTACCGTATTCGGAATGGAAAGCTCAAAATCAATCCCTTTGGCTTGAAGCTTGGTTTTGGCGCCTCCGGCAATCATATTCACCAACTCACTAACCCCGTCTCTGACATCGGCATCAATTTCAGTAAATTCAATGCCGAGCATTCCACCGACGGCTCCAAACGCAATGTTTCTTGGAAATGAGATCAAAAGCGACCCTTTACGACCCCCGGAAAACCCGAGAATACCGGTGATATCAAAACAGGCCGTTACATCTTTGCTGTGACCATTAGCGTTAATTTCCTGCACCTCGACCGCTTTAATCTCGAATGAGGCCATGGTCGACAGAACCTCCTCGGTGACATCGATAAAATCCTGAATGAGGTTCTCATTTGCTACAATATTACTACTCATAATTGAGTCTCCATTTTTTCATTTAATCTATTATTTCTTTATAAGAGACTCTAACTTGCTAACGAGAATTGACGGTGTAAACGGTTTTACGATATAATCAGTCACACCTGACTTCATTGCTTCAAGAACCTCTTTTTGCCCGCCTTCTGTTGTAATCATTACAACAGGAACATTAGAACCTTTCCTGAACTCTTTTACAAAAGTGAGTCCATCCATGACCGGCATATTCCAGTCTGTAAATACCACATCTACATCCCCGGATTTCGACAGGGCTTCTTTACCGTCTGCCGCTTCAACCAGATCGGTGTGGCCGGCTTCCATCAGCGCTTTCATCACTATCTTACGCATCACAGCAGAATCATCAACAATCAAAACTTTCATTAGGTCAAACTCCTTATTTTTAATTATCGTTAGCTCTTTGCAAATCTTTGCCCACCACGGTTGTATTTAAATAGTGCTCTCCGACACTCAATAAGATGGAAGTGATCTCATCATCGAATTTCGGCAACTCGCCCCTGCCTTTTCTGGGCAAGCCAAGCTGAAATGTTTGCCCGGATGGTGTTAGCTCATCCAGAAACCTTCCCGTAAGTGTGTTGAGAATTTCCCCAACAAGATCTTGCATTCCTTCAAGAGAGGGCTCAGCATCTATTTCTCCGTAGGCTTCCTCTAAGAGAATTTTGGCACACGCCATCGAAACTTCCAGTACCAATTCGCCGGCATAAGGTTCGACCACCGGTAAAACCGCCCAGAGTTTATCATCCCCGAGATAAGGATCTATCGTCTCATCAGTTACGACTTCTACATCTTCGAAGGTTATATTTTCCATCGTCTGAGAAATAGCCACCGCCAGTTTTGTTTGAATATTATCCATCGTTTCTATCATTTGATTAACCCCACTGGTTTTCTTGGTTATCTTCTTCCATTATATTTTGCAGCGCTTT
>SMXC01000262.1 GCA_004356825.1 Caldithrix sp. | reverse complement strand
CCAGACTCTCTTTCGTCTCACTCAGACAGTTCAACGGACGATTAATGGCGCTAACCGTCGGGCTGAGATCGAGAATGTGCCGATTCCTGACCTGAATGAAGCTGACAACCAGCGTGACCTCGTGAACGCACTCATCCAGGGGTGGCGGAAGAGTATGGAAAACTAGGAACCAATATGTTAGATATAAGGAGACAACAATGCCAAAAACAGGATTAGTTGTAAGCGGCGGCTCAGCAAAGGGCGCATTTGCCGTTGGTGTTGCCCAGCGGCTGCAAGAAAACTTGGATATAAAATTTGACCTCGTCGCGGGCGCAAGTACCGGAGCGATCATTGCCCCCCTGGTCATTACCGATGAACTCTCTGTTCTTGAAGAGTTGTATTCCACCTTTAGTACACGGGCAATTCTGATGGAACGCAATCCCCTTGATATCATCCGCACCGGGTCCGTGTTCGAAACATCTGCCTTGCGTAGTATTCTAGAGGATACATACACCGAAGAAAGGTGGGAGAAAATTCGTACATCAGATAAGCAGATGTTCATCACCACGGTGAATCTACAAAGCGGAAGGGTTGTTCATTTTTATACCGGTTCTGACCCTCAAACGGATCAGGACTCTGACCTCATTCGCATAACCAGCCGTAGTATGCTCCTTGATTCTGTGTTCGCCTCAGCGATGCAACCTGTGATCATGCCGACAGTTCCGATCGGGGATGACCAGTATGTTGACGGTGGCGTCAGGGAGGCCTTTCCAGTGAAAATTGTCATCGACAATGGCGCTGAGGAGATCTATGGCGTCGCTTTGACCGCCGAGAATGAACAAGCTGATGACGACCGGTTCAACGATTTAGTTCAGGTACTCAAGCGGACCATCGATCTCTTCAGCCAGGAGGTCATGCTCAACGACATCCGCGCAGCAGAACTATACAACAAAGCCGTCCTCTATCTCGAAGCGGTAAAGAAGGGCCTTAAGGGAGCGCTTCCGGGTGAGGCACAAAAAATCGATGAGACTCTTGCTCAACTTCAGCCACAGAATCCGTTTGCCGATACTCGGGTTGTGAAACTCCACGTCATCCGGCCAAATGAGAAGCTTATCAAGGACTCCCTTAAATTTAACCAGGCTGATATGCGGCGTATGCTGCGCCTGGGCGGTGAACGCGTGGACGAACTATTTCCGATTACTTGAGCCGGCAACTGAGACGCCTCATGGAGTTCAATGAGATATTTACCTTCACTGGCTTCGACGATTTCCGATTCAAATGCCGGGAAAATAAGTAGACTTTTTTAATAATTGACCAAATTAAGCGTTAGGAGGAAGACTCGACTCAATGAAAAAATGCTCTTTTGTTTTAGCCAATATTTTGATATGCGCATTTGCGGTCACTTGTATCGATGTTAAGCCCTGCCTTTCACAGCCTAACCGAAGACAGGTTATCGAACGATATTTAGTATCCAGTTACGCCACAGCATTTGGCGGCTTAAATTTCCCAAGCGGGCACGGCAAATTGGATGACATATGGGTCGAGGCCGATATCAATCAACATTGGCACTTTCAGCCGGGCTTTTTTAACGATAGATGCTTTTTAAAAATCAACCCGCGTGTGCGCCTCAGATTGTTCCAGGAAAATTCTACACCTGTGAAAACCCCTAGTTTCATGCCCAACATCACACTGTTTTTCGGTTTCGGCAAAACCACTGAGTTAACTACGGGTTTTACGTATTATTCAATTATGTTGAGCCATCACTCAAACGGGCAGGCAGGCGAATTTTACAATCCAAATACTGACTCAATTAATATACAAACCGGTAGTTTCTCCACCAATTTCTTTGATTTTGGCATCAACAGAATCTGGGGCGAAAATCAGATGTTGCAAGCGTGGACGCGACTTAGTTTAATCTGGCACCCGGGTTTCAATCGCAGCGATGAATTGAAGGACCAGTATGAAAAGCTAAAAATCGCCTTAACGACCAGTACAATTCGTGGAAAACGAAGAACCATGGGTTTCAATATGGAACTCAATGGTTACATCTCATACACTTTAAAAGGCCTTGACTACACGCTCATTCCAGGCGGAGGAGTAAATGCCGCCACAGCTATCAAAGCAGATTGGAAGGATCGGGTTAATTGGGGACTAAGTATGAACTTTGGTAGACTAGACGAGGGTGATTTCAGGTACTTCATAAAATATGATCACGGATACGATTACTACAACATTAATTTCTGGCGAAAACTTCGTCGTCTACAAGTGGGAATCACTGCAGACCCTTTTCGGATATAAACATTTGAAGTAAAGAAGAGCATAATTAAGAAAAATGATTCAATGTTTTTAGGCTTGGAAACCACCAATTGTTCTAGGAATAAGCATCTCTTGATTTATTGAAGCAAATCCATTCAGACACCATCTGCCACCCCAAGCTCATACATCATGCTTAAAAATATCTTAATTGCACTTTCCATACTTTCCATTTTAAGCTATTCCATATACAAATGGATCGCCTCACTGCCAAAAGTTGAATTCGACGAATCAGTTGAAGTCAATTGGCGATCCGGTGAAAAACTTTTTTGGGGGAAAGGGCGCTGCAGCGTCTGCCACCGAATCGGTGAGCGGGGGTATGCTCTCCGCGGTCCAAATTTAGGCCAGAGCAAAGACGGTCCAATCCTGTCGCTCAGGGCGCGGGAACGGGCTTGGCAGTTGGGGCTGGCGAGTAGCACAGAATATCTGGTTCAAACTATTGCTGAACCCGGCGCCTTTGTTGTGCCCGGTTACAACAACGAAATGCCTGAAGTTTTCAAGGCGCCCATCTTTTTAACTCCCGCTGAAATTAAAGCAGTCGTTCTTTATCTCAAAAGTTTAGCCGGGGACACCACTTTCGTGGAAATCCGGCTGCCGCAAAAATTGTTGGCATCTTATCAAGCGGAAAAGAAACCTCACGATGAAATTAGCGGCGACTCTACCGCCGGCCGTCTCTTGTTTTTTGACCTCGTAGGCCCGGCAGCCTGCGCCGCGTGTCATACCGGACTCAACTCGGCTGGCAAAGTCGAGGGCAGCACAATCGGCCCGGATCTAACAGCCATTGCCGGTTTTCGCACCCCGGAGTACATTCTGCGAAAAATCATCAACCCTGATTTCAATATTGTGAGCGGATATACAGAAGTCGTGATTAGAACAAAAGGTGGGCGCTTCCTGGTTGGGGTAATAAAAGAGGAAAATAAGGATAATTTACAATTAATTGAGAGAAATGAAAATCTGATTTTGGTTAGTAAAAAAGACATTCATTCGAGAATGCCACAAAAACTTTCAAGCATGCCTTCGAATTATAGTGACTTGTTAACCCAAAAACAACTCGACGATCTTTTGGCTTACTTGGTGACACTAAAGGAAAATTAGATTTGAAACATCCTTTTAAATACATTTTAATTCTTCTCAAACTTTTCAGAATATAACTTTTTACATAAGTATGTCTAAATTTTGAAATTGTCAGGTGTTTGTTTTTTCGATTCTATATTGATTTTTTATTGGAACTTACCGATTTGAATTTATATATTTGTCGTACAGTTCATAATATCCATCCAAAATACAAGAAATTATAATGTACAACGTCGAGGAAGTTTATCCCAATTCTCCTCTTATTGAAGTAATTTGCGAATTGAGATTTAAGAGGAATTTAAGGATAGAAAGTCAAAGACATGATTTTTATGAGAAAATAATCGAAAAATATGTCCATATACTTGTTCCAAATTTTTCTTCTACAACTCCAGTGTCCTTAATACCGTATAAGTTTGAAAATGAGATAAGAGATGCTGGGGTAAGGCTTGCGATTGATAAGTTCTCTTACTACAACAAAAAATATGTTGGACATAAAGAATTTATGAAAGAATTCATGAGATTATTTGATATTTTTTCTAAAACATATTCCATAGATAGTCCAACAAGGTTGGGATGGAGATACATAAATGTTATTCCGTTTACACGAGAGAGTGGATTGATTCCACTTAGTGATTTTTTTGATCTTAAATGCAGTTTTTCTGAAAGTCAAATGACAAATTTTGAAAATTTAGATATCGTTTTTGTAACAAAAGTTGAAAACGGTTCTATTACGATAAAACTTCAAACAGCGATGGATTCAAAGAGCCAACAGGAAGTCTTCGTATTTGATATTGATTTTGCAAAAACAGAAAAATTATCATTAAAAAGTATTGAGAATAACATGCAACAGGCTCAAAATCAAGCTCGATTACTTTTTGAGAACTCAATAACTGATAAGTATCGTGATTATTTGAGAGGAGAAAAAATATGAGTCTTGCACATGTTCAGAATTCTTATGGAGATGTTCAGAATACATATGATTTAGTTAAAAATCGAAAAGATGATATTCCCTTTAATATTAACAAGTGTGATACTTACGACTCAACTGACGTAGATTTTGACGCAAACGACTATATTGGATCACTCACCACCAAGGTCCCTAAGTGGAATTTTAAAAGTTTAAATTTCAAGATCTATTCATCTAAGCCAATTGAAGTCGTGATTAGCCGACAAAATGGAAGGTACTTTGCAGAGAACGAATCTTTAGATATTTATGCAATTGGCGCTAGTGAGGAAGAAGCATTTGATGATTTTTGTCAAAATTTAATTTATTTTTATAAACATTACAAAGCACTTAGTTGGGATAAAGTTACTGGGCGTGCAGAAGAACTTAAACAGTTGTTTGATAATGTTTTTCAAGAGACACTCATATGAATGTTGATCGAAACGTTGCTATGAAAAGCCTGTCTAAAAAGGGTTTTAGCAAAAAGTTTGATGGCGATCATATATATTTTCATCATGAATACGAAGGAAAAATAACAGGGCCATATACAAAATTTTCACATTCGAAGAAAGGAAAGGAGATAGACGATTATTTGATTTCGTGTATGAAAAAGCAATTGAAACTTGACAGGCGCTCTGAAGTAGTTAATTTACTTAATTGTCCTATGGATGGTAAGACCTACAATAAAATTTTGATAAGCAAGAATATCTTTTCTCCTTCATCCAGATAAGTAATTAGCTT
>SMXC01000261.1 GCA_004356825.1 Caldithrix sp. | reverse complement strand
TTCGGCGAGGTTTTTTGAAGAAGTTGAAATCTGGATTTAAAAAACAGCTGCATGATAGACCTTTATCCCCTGAAGAATGATTTACATTAATTTCAATCGGCAGCTTTCGCAGAAAAATAAAATTTTATTTCTTTTAAAAGAACATGTTTGTAGCCGAACTAGCAATTTCGGGTTCTGTAGGACAAATAGCAAAAATTTTTAAAAAACAATATATAAAAGTTTCCGCTGACTTTACATTCGCTGTTCGCAAGCGTACATATTCCCGGCTTGCGCTGGCAACGTGTGAGTTGGGAAACATGATTCGACATTTTGGGTCGGAGGACCGGCGTCTCACGTTTGGAATCTCACGTCGATTTTAAAAAAAAGACTTGACTTGAAACTTTTTATTAGTATATTAGTACTAATTGATTAATACTATACTATTAGTTAATAAAAACCGAAATGAAACATAAACAAGTTTTAGGCGAAGTTGAACTAGAAATTCTGAATATTGTCTGGGAAAAAGGTGAAGCCTCCGTTCAGGATGTTGTAGATGATATTCTGCGCAATCGAAAAACCGCCTATACATCGGTATTGACCATGATGCGCAATCTGCACAAAAAAGGCTACCTCAGCTACCGGCAGGAGGGCCGGACCTATATCTATTCTGCTGCAATCGAGCCGGACGAAATTAAACACAGCCTGCTTAAAAATACCCTCGAAAAAGTATTCAAGGGGTCCTCCGTGGAGTTGGTTCAGCATTTGTTTCAAAGCGAAGATCTAAGCAGGGAAGAAATTGCAGAGATAAAAAAACTCATTAAGGAGCTTTAGCATGTTTCCCGATCTCAATGCAAGTTTTTTGCAGAATGTGGTTCAGACAAACCTGTTATGGTCGATAGGCATCTTCATTGTTTTGGCCGCCGTTAAACTGCTGCGCATTCAGAATGCTAAAACCATTTACCATCTTGTCTGGTTTAGTTTCTGTCTGCTGCTGCCGGCTACCTTCAGCCGGTATTTTATCAGCAATCAACTGAACGAGGGTTTGTCCGGATCTCTGCTCGCAGCCCCGGCCCGGCAGGTTGCATTGCAAGTCGCCGCGGTGAGTCAGCGTCTCAACGGCGTTGAAATTTTGGGCAGGGCGCTGCTAGCAGGCGTCGCGCTAAGTCTCATCTACTTTATCGTGAAGCTTGTGCTTCTATATCTCCGCCGCGCAAAATTACACCCATGCGAGAACCCCCGGGTGTCGCGGTTGTTGAAAGAACTGCAAGCGAAATTGAGAATGACAAAAGAGGTAACTTGTCTGATCAGCTCCGATGACATCTCACCTTATAGCATGGGTGTTTTCAAGCCGGTTATTGTTTTGCCGGCCCAAATTCTGACTTCTGCCCCGCAGAGATCTCTTAAGATCGTTCTCAGCCATGAGCTGATTCATATCAAAAGCAATGATTACCTGAAAAATATTTTGCAGAAGTTGGTGCGGACGGTGGTCTTTTTTAATCCGTTCGTCATGTTTTTTGACGCCTATATCGACCGGGTGCGGGAAATGGCCTGCGATCGGGATGTGCTCTCCCTGCTGCCGATCAAAAGGGGAGAATACGCCAACACAATTTTGGATTTAAATCTTGTTGCAACAAGAAAATTAACCCACAGCGCTGTGATTCCTTTTTCACAAAACAAATCAAACCTCAAAAGGAGAATTATGAAAATGAAAGTGTCGAACAAGCGGGATACGCTCGCCAAAAACGTCCTGGTCGGACTGGTCGTGCTGATTTTTGTTGTGGTGCTGAGCTGCACCAACGACAACACCATCAGCTCTACGGATCAATCCGCCAAAATTAGCGAAACGACGAAAGAGATGGCCAAACTCGAGCTCATTCTTGCTGCGGAGGCGGTTCATAAACTGCCTGCGGATATTAGAAAGGCTATGGAATTAAAATCGGCAGAGAAGCTGCATTTGATTCGGGAGTACAAAGAAGGTGCGAAGGCGGTGTCCTTTCACTCCAAAGACGATGCCACAAAGGAAGCTATACAACGTCATAAAAAGATGGAAGCTATTGAGTTGCACAAAAAGATGGCTTCGGAAGATGTGGTTCTTGAGTTGATTGGCGAGTTGCCGGAACTCAAGCAAAAGGCCCATAATATTCTCACTGCAGTCGGTAAGGAGCATATCAAAAACATGAAGCTCTACCGGGCTGGTGAACTTGTGCATGAAGTGAAACCGAATTTGCAGCATGAGAAGAAAAGTTACAAGAAGAAGCCGCAAAAGTAAGAGAAATATTGTTCAGGCCAGGAAAAATTTTCCTGGCCTTTTTTCTTCTATTCCTCCCTGCATAAATAAAAGTTGACCCCGCGAATATTGAGAACTTTCCATTTGACTTGATCCTCTGAATTCTGTAACTTGTCCGCTTAAAATCCCGAAGAATACTGCATTTGTTGCCGCCACGCAAAACCTGGGTGCGGGAATTAGCGCAAATAATAAATAGGAATTAGCATGCCGTTCGATCCGGCCGAACCATACAATGCTCTGCCGTTGCTGCCGCCCAAAACAGATTTGGAAACAAAGGCTGTTTTAAAGAAAGCTATTGCCGCCAATAAATCGTTGGCAGAGCTGAAGGGCCTGGGGCAAACCATCCCCAATCAAACCATGCTCGTCAACACCATCACCTTGCAGGAAGCCCAGGCCAGTTCCGAGATTGAGAATATTATCACAACCGCAGATGCGTTGTTCAGGGCTTTTTCAGCCAAAACCGGTCAAATAGACCCAGCGACCAAAGAAGTGCTGCGCTATCGGGAAGCCATTTGGGATGGCTACCAGGCGTTGAAAAGTAAACCCACACTTACAACCAACCTGTTTATTCAAATCGTGCAAACTATTAAAAAGAATCAGGCAGGGATACGAAATATGCCGGGTACAAAAATCGCGAGCGACCGCACCGGCGAGATGATTTACGCACCACCGGAGGGTGAGGAAGTCATCAGAGAAAAGCTCAAGAATCTGGAAGAGTACATCCATGCCGAGAATAAAATCGACCCATTGATCAAGCTCGCGGTTATTCATTACCAATTTGAGGCCATTCATCCCTTTTCAGACGGCAACGGCAGGACCGGCCGTATCCTGTGCATTCTCTATCTTACTCAGCAAAATCTGCTTGAATTGCCGGTTCTGTATCTAAGTCAATACATTATCAACAGAAAATCGGATTATTACCGGCTTTTGCGCGAGGTGACAGAAAAAAGCCAGTGGGAGCCCTGGGTGCTTTTCATGCTTGAGGCTGTCGAAAACACGGCTGTACAGACCAAGCAGAAAATTATTGCTATTCGGGGCCTGATGAAGCAAACCCTTCTTGAAGCCAAGGAAAAACTTCCAAGCCGGGTCTACTCAAAAGAACTGATCGAATTGCTTTTTAAGCAACCTTATACAAAAGTGCAGTTTTTAGTTGACGAAGGGCTTGCAGAAAGAAAGACTGCAGCAGATTACTTGAAAGTTCTTGAAACTAAAGGCTTTATTCAAAGCAAAAAGTTAGGCAAAGAACTCCTCTATCTTAATCAAAAACTCTATGATCTTTTGTCTCGCTGACGTGTCCATAACGTGGACATGTTATGAACACGTGTCCAAATTTTATTGATTTATGGACACGTTATTGAAAAAACGTGGTCATTTTTCGTTGATTTGTGACCACATTATAAAGTGTGTCAGCGAATGTTAATTTGGAATATTCAACTTGTCCATAACACAAAACCTAACAGAAAATGATTAAAGCCATCAACCTCGAAAAATCTTACGGTAAACAAATTCTTTTTAGGGATTTGAGCTTCAATGTAAATCGCGGCGAGAAAATAGGCCTGGTCGGCAGAAACGGCTTTGGCAAAACCACCCTGTTTCAACTGATTCTGGGCCGGGCAGAGCCGGATGAAGGGACGGTTTCCATTCCACGCGGTTACCGGATTGGCTGCCTTGAGCAGCATATCAAGTTCAGCAAAGAGACCGTGCTCGAGGAAGGGTGCCTGGGCCTGCATGAAACCGAAGAACACGCCGAGTGGAAGGTTGCAAAAATGCTCTCCGGGCTCGGATTTTCAGAAGAGGACATGCAGCAACATCCATCGACCTTTTCAGGTGGCTTTCAAATACGGCTCAACCTGGCCAAAGTGCTGGTCGCCAATCCCGACCTCCTGCTCCTCGATGAACCGAACAACTACCTCGATATTGTCGCCATCAGGTGGCTGACACATTTTTTGAGATCGTGGAAAAATGAGCTCATGTTGATTACTCATGACCGCCAGTTCATGGACGGCGTGACCACGCATACCATGCTTATCCACCGGCAGAAAGTAAGGAAAGCCGCCGGCAACACGGAAAAACTCTACAACCAGATCGCACAGGAAGAAGAGATATACGAAAAAACCCGCCTCAACGACCAGAAGAAAAGGAAGCAAACCGAGCTGTTTATCAGTCGGTTTAGAGCGAAAGCCCGGCTGGCAGGAATGGTTCAATCCCGGGTCAAAAGTCTCGAGAAACAGAAAAAACTGGCAGCGTTGGAAAAACAGCAATCGCTTGACTTTTCGTTTAATTCCGCGCATTTCTCCGCGGCACGGATGATGGCAGCGGAGGGCCTCTCTTTTTCTTATTCGGAAGGAAAACCGTACCTCATCGACAACTTTTCTATCAACATCGGCAAGGCGGAAAGAATCTGCGTGATTGGAAAAAACGGCAAAGGAAAATCGACATTGCTGAGGATCCTGGCTGGCGAACTTAAGCCTTTGAGCGGAAGTATTAGTACGCACCCGAAGCTCAAAACAGGTTTTTTTGGCCAGACCAATGTTGCGAAACTCAATGTTAATAAAACCATCGTTGAAGAGATTACGAGTGCAGATTCTCAATGCTTGCCGCAAACCGCAAGAAATATTGCCGGCGCCATGATGTTCTCCGGAGATGCAGCGCTCAAAAAAATATCGGTGATTTCGGGCGGTGAAAAAAGCCGGGTCCTGCTGGGAAAACTCCTCGTTACTCCCTCTCATCTGCTGCTTCTGGATGAGCCGACCAACCATCTCGACATGGAGTCCTGCGATTCTCTTATGGAAGCAATTACCGAGTTTGACGGCTCCGTGATCATCGTCACTCATAACGAAATGTACCTGCATGCTCTGGCGCAACGGCTGGTTATCTTTGACAAAGATCGCGTCTCCCTTTTTGAAGGCACCTACCAGGACTTTCTCGATAACGTGGGCTGGGAGGATGAAACCGATCTCAAAAACTCTAACCGCAAAGCACCGGCCAAAAGCCTTACAAAAGCCGATCGCAAAGCGCAAAAAAAAATGAAGGCGGAATTTCTTCAGGAAAAAACCAGAGTTTTAAAGCCCATGGCTGAAAAAATTAGTGAGATTGAAAGCGCCATCGAACAGCTCGAGTCTGAATTCCGCGAAAATACCGAGCTGCTGGTGAAAGCCTCAAACGAAGGCAATGTCGAGGCCATCGCCGAGCTGCCAAAGAAAAATGGTATCTTGCGCCGGCAGATTGACCACCTTTACGAAGAGCTGGAAGAAATCACATCCACTTATGAAAAAGAATCTCTGGAGTTTCAAAAAAAGCTGAAAGAGTTGAAGTGAGAGGGTCTTGGCTAATTAATGGCAGAGCTTTATTGAAACCTGGTACTGTTTAAAAGTTCGTGTGATAAAATTAATTTATTTGAATAAGTAAAGAACTTTAAATATATTAGTCATGCCTGCCTGTTTTTAGCAGGCATCCAGTTTTTTTTTGAAAGGCATAGATGCCCGATTAAAAACTTTTCGGGCATGACACATGAGGAGCGCTGGCAAAATAAAGGAGTCTATGATGATGTTGTTGTTTTTTAGAATAACCCAAGCAATCTTTTTCCTGGTTGTAAGCCTTACTGCAACTATTACCTTTGCACAGCAGACCGACTATGGAAAAACTACCTTCCCCAATTCAGGAAAGCCCGAGGCCCAGGAGGTATTCCTGCAAGGTCTGCTCATGCTGCACAGCTTTCAGTATGAAGATGCTCGAGAGTCTTTTCAGGAGGCGCAGGCCATCGATCCGGATTTTGCTATGGCGTATTGGGGAGAAGCTATGACCCACAACCATCCGGTTTGGTTCAGACAGAATCGTGAGAAGGCACGTGCCGCCCTTGCAAAACTTGGGGAAACCTTGGAGGCTCGCCTCGCGAAAGCAGCGACGGAACGCGAAAAAGATTATCTCCGCACCCTTGATGTCCTTTTCGGAGATGGCGAGAAGAAAGCCCGGGATTTTAAATATGCTGAGGCCATAGCAAAACTCGCCGCCAAATATCCGGATGATCTCAATGCGGCAGCGTTTCATGCGGTTGCACTGCTGGGAACCAGCCATGACGGCCGTGATTTCTCCATCTATATGAAAGCCGCTTCCGTTGTGGAGGAAGTTTTTGCAAAGAATCCTCAACACCCCGGAGCCGCACACTATCTTATTCATTCTTATGATGATCCGATTCATGCGCCTCTTGGGTTGCGACCGGCGCGTGTTTACGCTAAACTCGCTCCTTCCGCCTCTCATGCGCTGCACATGCCGTCACATATTTTCTTTGCCCTGGGGATGTGGGAGGAAGCGACAGCGTCAAATATAAATGCATATAATGCCGCAAAAAATCGCGCTGAACGAAAGGAGATTCCACTCA
>SMXC01000260.1 GCA_004356825.1 Caldithrix sp. | reverse complement strand
TTTTCACAATTGCCGGTGCGGCTTTCTCATAGCCCTGCCTGTTAATCACGTCTTCCGGCTCAAGAATCTGCGGCTGTTCGGCGGCTCCCTGTTGGGCAAGTAATTGCATGGTTGGAATAAAAATTAACAGAAGAAAGAGGAAACCTTTTTTGACCATTTCCATATTTTATGCTCCAATTTATCTTTGTCCTTATTTGACCAAAATCATTTTACGGGTTTGCACAAATTTTCCGGAGGCAATTTGGTAGAAATACAGTCCGCTGGCAACCGAAGCGCCATTTTTATCGCGCCCGTCCCAGGAAACGACATGATAACCGGCCTCCCTTTGTTCAGCGGACAACAAAGTTACGACCTCTTTTCCTAAAAGATCGAAGACCTTAAGGGTGACATCTGCCGCTTCGGGCAGCCCGTAACGAATCGAAGTTGCGGGGTTAAAGGGGTTCGGGAAATTTTGATCAAGCTCAAAACCGAGGGGTATTAGATTTGAGCCCTTCACTTCATTCGAGACAAAGTCACGTTTACCAATCACTAACTTAAGAGACTTAATCGTTCCCGAACTTCCGGTTGGAAAGCTGTAACTCCGATCTGCCCTGAGGTTTCTGGTTACATTTAACTTTTCATCCACTAAGATGATTTCCAAATCCGGTGGCAGATCTTCCAATCCCGAAAATAAAATTCTTGCCTCTGAATCAGGAATATTGGTTAGGACTTTGAATGTCCAGGTTTGTCCCTGGCCAAGATTATCCCGGTAATCAGTGGTGTAGTTGTTCGGATAAACCTGCCAATCTTGCTGGGGAAAATAGACCGAAATATAATCCCCAATAGCGGGCGGCTCAGGCTGGTCAAAACGATCCCACTCGGCTGCAGCCTGTTCATGAATGCCAATAAAATTGAAACTATCCCTGGCATCCTCGCAGCTGGAGCTAATTTGCAACTGCCACTCAAAACCGGCGTTCAGGCGGGTTAAGTTTGGATTCGGCTCTACGAATTCAACCGGAGGAACTCTCAAGGTTTGTTTTTTCTGAGTAGAATCGTAATTGAAAACAAAGTATCCTTGATAAGGCTCCAGTTTATTGGTGATGGTATACTCACCCAAAAATAAGAACGGCATACTAACTATATCAATATCCGTACTGCTTGCGCTTATAATTGAATCCCAGGAGACTGTGAAAGCGTACGGATTTGCCACCTGGTTCCATCCTGGATTTAAGTTTATGCTTGTGTTTCTATTCGCCGGCAGAGAGACGCCGGAACCAAAATCGATAGTGCGTGTTTCGCTTGAAATCAGCCACAGAGCTTCTCCCAAATCAAACCTGAAGCTGGCCGCATTCATGGAATCCCGCTCGACAGTTTCGCCGTTTCGATATTTGAATAATCTCCAGCGCGTGGTATCATAAGCGCCGAAACGTGAATTTGTAAATATAGAATCGGCCGAGGTTTGATTTAACAAATTTGGCGCTGAAATCATGCGATAAGAATTTCGTTCAGAGCCCGAAAAAAAATCCGTCTTTTCAACCCCTGAGTCAAATTCCACCGATACAAAAAAAGTGTCACTGCTGCTTTGCACATTTATGCTGTCAATACCGCTGATAAAATAATCGACGCCGCGCTCAGTAACGAAATCAGCCGGAACAACGCCGCGAAATTGACTTGAATCTTCGCGAGTCATTTGGGTCGCTTGAAAATCTGAGGCACCGCCCATTTTATAATTTAGTGTTACTTGATCAATGCCGCTTAAATCGGTGGCGAACGTCGTTACCTCAAAAGTTTTACCGACTTTGCCTGAGATCTTAATTTCAGGAGTAAGCTGCGGCCCTTCCTGCGCAAAAATCGTGAACGGCTCACTGGTATTTGAAAGAAAATCCGTGTTTACATCTTGCACTTTTATCCGACATTGTGTTGAGTCAGGACCACTCACCGGCCAAACAAAAAAACCGTCGTTGGCGGTTGATTCGATTATAGTTGAATCGTTATCTCTGCAGGATAAAATAATTTTAACATTTTCAATTTCAGGTGAAGCTTGCCAAAGAACAGTCAGGTTGCTGCCAACTTCCCAATTCTTATTCCCAGTTGGTGCCGTTACTTCAACGCTTCTGAATTCACCCAAAGTGCCTTTCACATTCACTCTTTGGGCAAAAATATCAGACTGAGCGCCATTGCGGAAATCTTCCCATGCAATTATCGCCCCGCCCAAACCATCTTCGACAAGTATTGGGTTTCTTTGAGCGCCCGGCGCGTTTGTGATAACAGTACTGTCATCCCAGAGAATAGTGCCTGCTAAATTAATGGATTGCGCATAAATGTCGATGTCCCCGTTATCTTCATCTTGCCAGGTAACAAACGCAATACCGGCTGCGTTACGGGTGATTTCAGCATTGATTTGATTTGAGCTGCGGTTAGTGAGTACGACGTCCGCAGGCCAAAAGTCTCCACCTTGATTTACTCTTTGAATGATTGCCTTGGATCCCGTCACATTGACTTTTTCCCAGATAATATAAGCTCCGTTCTGGCCATCCGGGGTTATTTTTAGATTTTCTTTTTCCCCGGAAAAAGTTGCTGTCTTTTCCCAAACAACGCTGCCATTCAGATCCAACCGTACTGCTTTAATATCATCATCGGGTGAATTGGATTCCAGCCAGATGATAATTGCGCCTTCATTCCCATCTGAAACGGCCACGGGATTTGTTGCCGGTTTTATAGAAGTGCTTAGTAAGGCTTCCCCCGCACTCCATTCTGAACTGTCACTCTTAACTCCCTTCGCTAAAACTGAATTAGTAATATTTCTCCAAGTCGTAATAATACCTCCGCCAGGACCGGATACCACCGTAGGTGGTTGGTTCGGTTGTTGTCCCGGTAATGTTTGATTGACAAATGCCTGGGGTCTGAATTCAGTGAAACCGATATTTCTATTTAAGATTTGAAATGACAGCGAATTATGGGGAAAGTTGGTATTAAAGGCGGCGACGATGACGCCAGTGGCATTGGTTATTAACCGGGGGGCTCGATTGTTACCTTGTATTGCTAAAACATCATCCAGCCAAAGCCCGAAGCCGGCCTGGGCAAATTTCCCGACAAAGATCTCCTGAACTGAAGGGTCATTTCGGGTATCTTGCCAGGCCATCAAGAAGTCTCCGCCCGTGTCTTCAACCATGGTCGGCGATTCCTGATCTCCGATCGCCCCAACGAGCATGTTTCCTCCGTCTCGGCCGACTACTTCGCCAGAGGCAGCAATTCTTAGCGCATAAATATCCAAGTCGGGTCCACGATCATCAACCCAGGCGATGAATGCGCCTGCGGAACCATCCTTTATGATGGCCGGTGATAGTTGTCTGTTTGTGTCGGTGATAATCACATTATTTGTGTCCGATAATGTGGACCACCTGGATTGCGCGTTCAAAACAGAATTTAGCAACAGTATAAACAGCAAAAGAAAAAAGTGCGATTTCATGTTGGAGAGGGTCATCTTATGATTCGATATATTTTGGATTCAGTTTAATCGAAATTTGGATGAGGAAAGCAAATGAGTCGGACTTTGGTAGGCGTAAATCGCTTCTCCTCAAGTTCTAATCTGGTAACAAATATAGGATCCACTTAAAAAATAGTCAAGATATATGTGGTTGGTTGGAGTTAAATCGTTCGAATTTCTTTAAATCACTTTGCCAGCAAAATTCTCAGTGTTTTTCTCAAGTTCATGTGCACCGCGTTGTCTTCTCCGTAGTTGATAATCACATCGCTTTTATTATCCCCGTTTAATTCGATTGCTTTCACAAGGTCTCCGTCTTGAGGTAGAAAAACATTAAACCTGGAGCCTATCGTTTTATTTAAAACATTTTGTTCACTCCCCCAGAAAAAAACTAACTTTTTTTCTTCCAGGCTGCTCATGATATCCAGGTGACCGTCGCCGTTGAAATCTGCAACTTCGTAAACCGGCGCCGTCGCCCCGCCGCGATATGTAAATTTGACCACCAGTTTTATTTTGATGTCGGGTTTTTCATTGTAACGACCGGAAGAATTCATCAGATACGTTTCGGCCTGAATTTCGACCCTTCGGGTGAGTAGCATGTTAATTATATTCATCAGGCCAACCTTAACGACCGGGATGATGAGATCAATTTTTTGGTCGTGATTCAAATCCACGATATCTAACACCAATTGGGTGCCGCCGGGTTCAATAACCTGATCCGGTTCGCGGCTAAAATAGATGGAGTTGCTTTCGCCCCTGGCGGCACGCCTCCGACCATAATGAACTTCAACTTGGGTTTTTGGATTTACCACGCTTTCTTTAGTCGAAACACGAATATAAACTGCATCTATTATGCCATCTTGATTTAAATCCCTTATTTTCATTAGATAAATTCGGCTGCTTTTATCGCTAATTCGGGTTCTGCGAATTTTCGCGCCCTGCCAAATCTCCGCGGGTTTGAGCGCCACCCTCTGCTTTTTTTTAGAAAAAAAACCGTTTTCATCCTGAAGAAAAATCACTAAACTTCCCGTGTAAACGGCCATCAAATCTCTTCGGCCGTCGGAATTAAAATCCTCGAAGAATATATATGGCGTCGAATAATCCACGCTTGCTTTGTTGCCAACAGAAAATCTCGGCTCATAAAAGCCGGAAGCCTTAGATTCGACAGCAAGAGGGATTTCTTGCAATAACCACTCCTCCGTTACACGGTTGCGGAAATAAATATTGCACGCAGTAATTTTTGGAATAAGAATCTCGTCGATGTGATCGCCATTAAGGTCCGCAACAAAGTCCCAACGACTTGAAACGTGGTTATTTCCAAGCAGAAACATTGAATCTGCGTTCAATAGTTTGATCGGTTCCAGAACAAACCCGCTGTCACTTAAAGGGTAATAGAATAACCCCTGTCCTGCAAAGAAAACGAACTCTTTTCTGAAATCACCAACCACATCTCCTAAATCGAATAAGATAATTTGCTCATCAAGTTTAAAAGTTTGATCGGGAACACCTGAAAAACCCTGCTCTGTTTGAAAGAAAACGAATATGCGTTTCTCTTCAGGCTGCTGATTCTCAGTGCTCGCTAACACAATAATATCGCTAAGATTGTCATGATTTAAATCTTCAACATGGTAAAAAAGCAGTTTTCCCGTAAATGTGAGATCATAAATTTCAAAAAGATCTTTTGGGAAAAGCGGGGTAAATAAAATAGTTGAGATTAAACCTGTTAAAAGAAAAGGTCGCATTTTTAAGATAAGCTAAGAATAAAAAGAGATTTAATATAGCTACTCTAAGTTAATCGAGCAAGTATATTTGCTACAAATACCTTATTGTATTTCAAAAATGTACGACACTTCGGAACTTTCAGGATAACAATATTAAGCAATTGTGTATTTTTTTATCAGGTGGGCAAAAATTTACCGGTTTCGGTCAGGCTCTTAGGCGTTCGAAGACAACATTTGCGCAAAATCTCCACACATTTTCCATAAGACATTTTGAATTTTAGTCACTGGCATATTAGTTGCATGAGGGTGAGCGAGTTGTCAATAAATTAAGATACAGCATCCCGTGAATAACAACGTAAATTGGCATTGTTTCTTTTTGACCCTAGGACTGATTCTGGCGACTCCAACCGCCGGCTTCAGCCAGGCCATCCATCAAAGAGTTGAGTTTGAACGTTCGGTCGGAATTTTCTTTTTTGACAATGAACTTTCATTTGAAGCAAGTCCGGCACTGGGGTTAGGCGCCGGTTATAACCTAGATCGGTTTATTCAGCTTAACTTCGCATTCATTTACACTCCCGCCCGTCAGCAAATTTCTGCGGCAG
The DNA here is from genome assembly GCA_004356825.1 of Caldithrix sp. Lineage (GTDB taxonomy): Bacteria > Zhuqueibacterota > Zhuqueibacteria > Oceanimicrobiales > Oceanimicrobiaceae > Oceanimicrobium. The sequence goes on along the minus strand of SMXC01000260.1, from coordinate 1,229 downwards.
CATCCAAAATCACGACAGATATTTCCGTCTACCCATATATTCTCAATCTAAAATTTCGAGAGCAGACGCCGATTTTATGGCGAATACCCCTCGAAACAATCGCGAAACATCCCTCGGAGGTGATTTACCGGTTTACCGAGCTAAACCCAAAGGCTGAATACGAGATAAGAGCTGAGTTTTACAACCAGGCGGGTACTTATCTGAAGCAACGGATTACGGCCGACGGTAGCTTAATCGCAGCCGATTTTGACTTACCGGCCGGGCAAACAGAAGTAGGCTGGTCCACGCTTCCGAGGGGAATTTATTCTGACGGTAAGATAGAAGTTAAAATCTCTAAATCAGCTGGTGACCCTGATGCCATGATTCCCCAGCTTTGGCTGCGGGAGGCGAATTTCGATCCCGCCCACCCACCGTCACGTCGGCAGAATGAAGTTCAAATACCGGAAGAACATGCGTTATCCCAAAATTTTTCAAATCCATTTAACCCTTCCACTACTGTCGCATTTGGGGGACCCGGTGAAATATTTTAAGACGTAACCTTGAAAGTGTCTAATGTTCTTGGTCAGACTGTAAAGGAATTATGTAATGGCCAGTTTCCTCCGGGACGCCATACGGTAATCTGGAATGGTTAAGATAATTTGGGCGTGCAGGTTTCCAGCGGACTTTATTTCTACCAGCTTAATGCCGGTGAATTCGTTGCAATCAAGAAGCTCATTTTAATGAAGTGATATAAAAAACCTTGAAAGGTCTTAAAGACCCGCAAGGTTTACTGGCTAAAAGAGCATCTCAGAGTCCCACCCCCTAATTGAGCCAGAGGTCCGGATCTTCCTGATCCGGGCCTTCTTTTTTTCGTTGTTTGATGAAAAATTTGTTTTGAATATTTCTTTCTATAAGTTATGTTTAATTAATTAATTAGGGGGAATATCCGTGTGAGTTGAATGTGGATAACTTAAAAAGTCGCACACTTTCAAGAACAAACAGATGCTCAAATATGGACGTTTTAGTAAAAAAAATTATTTTCGTTCTCACTAATTTATTGCTTTTATTATACCTGTGTGCTGTTCATAACATGTTGATAACCTACTATCAGACAGAATAAAATTTATGAAATGATGACGATAATAGCGTAGTGTTTGGTTTTTAAAAACGGAGGTGGAAAGGTGTCTAGCAAACAAAACAAAAAGATTTTGGTAATTGATGATGAGCCAATGATTGGAAATATCATTAAA
>SMXC01000259.1 GCA_004356825.1 Caldithrix sp. | reverse complement strand
TCTGCAATTATTCTGGTCAACCAGGACGACACTACTGCAGCGATTGCAGCGTTCGAGGAGTTGGCCGACAAATCTCCGGCTGATATTAAGAACAAGGCACAGTTAAAACTCGGCTATCTGGCCTATGAAATGGGACACTATGGAGAAGCCTTATCCTACTTCAAGCAGGTCTCCCCGCGCTTCGAGAATTTCGATCAGGGTCTGCTGGCCTCTGCGTGGACAAGCTTTAAACAGAAAAATTATGAGCAGACAGTCTCGTATATTGATCAGCTGGCTGAAAACCATATTGGCTCAAATGCAACGTATGAAGCGCTCATGCTTTCCGCACATAATAAGAAACTGCTTAATTTGCAAGAACCGGCCGAGCGGGACTTAAGATACGTTTCCAGGTCCGGCAGAGCCTCCGATCTTTCCGAAAGATATCACGCGGAGAGGAATTTGGTGGTCAGCCAGCTTAACGACCTCGACCGAATGGAAGGAGTGGTTATTGAGCAAAAAGACAAGCTCATGTATAATTTTATTTCTCAGCTCCGCAGTCAACTGCAAAATGCTCTGCTTGGATTTGAGTATCATGGCACCACCGGCTCGGTTGTTTATGAAGAGTTGCAAAATGAGCGTAAAGAGATCCTGAATCAAATCGATGAATTGGAACAGGTTATTTTTGAAGCTGAAGCAAACGACAATAAAGAAGTAGCTGAGCGCGCTGCCATCCAGCGTGCCCGGTTAATCAGGGTTCTCGAAGTTTATAAGCCCGAATCTGTTGCGAAAGTAAATTACCTTTCTGATTACCCGCTGGCAACCAAAGAAGGGACTGCTAATTATCAAAACGAAGTTTTAAGCAAGTTGATGCACGAAAGTGCGGACGAGCGCCGGAAAATTCAGGAGACTTTGCAGACTGCAAGACTTTTGCAGGATAAAGCCGCCAGCGGCGCAGACCATCTTGCGGCAGAAACGGATTTAGCAATTGTGGAAAATGACTTGAGCGGCCTCGCAGTCGAAACCAGCCAATTGCAAGTCTGGTTGGCTGAAAACCAGGTTGAAATAATCGAAACGGATTTTGACCGGCTGGCGGATTTCTCCGGGTTTGGTTTGAGTAATTTGACATTTATTGCCATGGACGATCGGGCCTCAACCATCTCGAACTTATCGTTCAATATCAGCCGGATCAATTTATTGATGCAGGAGCGCAGCGCCGAAATCGAATGGAAAAAGATGGAGCATGAAAGGGAACTTCAACGGCTGGAAAAAGAGCAACGCCAGGAGGCATTGAACATTAAAAAGCAGGACCGGACAAGATATTTCGAAGAACTCTATTTTGATAAAGAAGAAAGAGAAATTGAAGAGAAACAGGAAAAGAAAACCGAAGCTGAGGCCCAGGAGAAGACTGAAAAAAAGGAGCCCAGGTAGAGGCCCCCGATGGCGTTCCCATGCAGAGAGTGGCCAGGAGAAAGGTGAAGATTAGAGGTAAACGAATTTAAGAAAGACTGATCTATGCTAAGTTGGATAGAAAACTTAAAATCTCTTTTTGCAGGAATCATCGTTGGCTATCTGGTCTTTGTCAGCAGTTCTTTTAGTCAGGAAGTGGCAGAAGAGCAACTGTCTCGGGTAAAAACCGATGAAGTGCCTGCAGTTTTACAGGGGTTTAAGCTTGAAGATCTGGAGGAATTCCAGAAGTATTATAAAGTTCAAATTGACCGGTTGGTGGCCGAGAAAGATTCTTTAAGACGAAGAGGCATCGCCGATCTTGAGACCATGCTTGACAAGCATCCTGATACGCCGAGTCTTGACAAAGTACTCCTTCGCCTGGCAGAGCTGCATTATGAACAGGCGGTTCAGGATTTTGAGGATGCGCTCGGTGAATACAATAATTCAGTTGCCTGCTGTGAAGAAGATTCATTGGCGGCTCTGCCACCCGAGCCTGAAAAAGATTTCAGTAAGCCTCTGGAAACCTTTCAGAGGTTAATTGATCAGGTGCCTGAGAGTCGTTTGGTGGCGGACGCACTTTACAACAAAGCATTTGTGCTGGAAGAGCTCGGCCAGACCGATGAGGCTTTCGAAGTTTACCGGCAAGTGGCCGCAATTTATCCGGAAAGTGAGTACGTCCCGGACGCTTTGATGCGAATGGCGGAATACCAGTTTAATCCTCCGAAGCGGAACATCGAGGAGGCCATCGAGCTGTTCAAGCAGGTTCTGAATTACAAGGACAGTCCTTTATACGACGCAGCTCTTTACCGACTCGGCTGGGCCCACTACAAGATGAGCAACTACCCGGAGGCCATTGCTTATTTCACCGTCTTGGCAGACGACATCGAACGAATCAATCCATTGGACCCCGCCCGGAAATATCATTTTCCCGCAGTGCAAGAGGAAGCGATCGAATATATCGCTATCAGCTTTCTGGACTTCGGCGGCGCTGATCACGCAGCCAGGTTTTTCAAAGAGATCGGCGGCAGGGATTATGGTCAGGACGTTTTCAAGAAATTAGGTGATTTACACCTGGCTCTCAATGACGAGCATCAAAAAGCTATTCGTGCTTATGAACACCTTTTGTCTCTTTATCCTGAATCCCCTGAAGCCCCGAAAATTCAAGCGAAAATTGCCCTGGCCTATCGCGAGATAAATGATGAAAAGATGGCCTACTTAAGAAGAGCAGAACTCTTTGGCAAATACCGAGCCGGCGGTGAATGGTGGGATAAAGTGAAGGAGAATGACCCTAAGAAAGAAGCCAGGAACCTGGCCCTGATTGCCCAGCGCGATAACATCAATTTGATGTTGAAAAACGCTGAGGAAACCAAGGACCGGACTCTTTACCAGCAGGCCATTAAAGACAGCCGCGATTATTTGAAAGCCTTCCCGGAAGACAGCAATTCTGTTCGCATTCATTGGAATCTGGCCTTGACCTTGGATACTAAACTTGGGGAGAAGGACAAGGCCTTTGCGGAATACATCAAAATCAGCACGGCTTATTGGGATACGGCTTTCCAAAAGCAGGCCGCTGAAAATGCCGTCGCGCTTATGGACGAGATGGTAAGTGCTGACAGTCTCGGTAGCCCGGTTGCCGCAGAGAGTTCAAGAAAAAATTTAAGTGCCTCAAAAAAGCCTTTATCGGTTGATGAAAACAGATTGGTCTTCGCACTGAATAATTACATTAAACTTTTTCCACATGACCCGGAGACTCCAAAGATGCTGGCAAAAGCCGGGGCGCTGTACTATAACCACCGCCAGTTCAAACCCTCTTTGAAATACTTCAAGACATTGGCTAAGCATTTCCCCGAAAGCGAAGGTGCAAATCAAGCGCGCTTCACTATTATGGAGAACTACTTTGGCAAAGGCGATTTCAAGAGCACGGAACTCATCGCCAGAAGGCTCAGAGAGGTGGCGCCGGAGTTTGGCGAGAAAGCGACCAAGCGTTTGGCGGAGTCAATTTTCTTTCAGGCAAAAACGTACGCTGAATCTGCACAGCATTTGCAGGCCGCCGAAGAATACCGCCGCGTAGTTGCCGAAGTACCCAACATCGAGTTTGCTGCAGTGGCTATTTATAATTCAGGATTGGAGTTTGACCAGGCCAAAGAATATGAACGCGCCATCGACAGTTACAAAATTCTGCTCGCATCCTATCCGAAGTCGGAGCACACGCTGCAGACCGTCAATAATTTAGCATTTGACTATCGCGAGTTGGGCGACCTTCGTAATGCCGCCTCGACTTATGAAAGACTGGCGGATTTAGATTCCACTCAGACCGGCAGACAGGTCGCGTTGTACAATGCCAGTGTTTCCTATGTCCAGGCCGAGGAATGGCGCCGGGCCATTCAGGTGAACACCAAATTCGTTGCGAGATTCCCCAACGCCGAAGAGGCCGCCGAGCTGCTTTTTAACAATGCGAGCTATTATCTGAAGCTGAATGATCTGCAAAACGCCAACAATATTTATGCGTCCTTTGCCAGCAAATATCCCGATTCACCAAAAGCAGTTGAAGCTTTTTATCACCGCGGTATGTACCTCGCCGGGAATAACCGCATAGCCGAAGCCAAGGCCGAGTTTGATAAAGCAATCGCTAAAAATGATGAGCTGAAGAAAAACAAAAAAGAAGTGAATGACTTTTACACTTCAGAGGCGCTTTTCCAACTCGCTGACATAAAATTCAAAGAGTTTCAGAACATCGAATTTAGATTACCTGCCAAAACCATCGCGCGGAACAAGAAAGATAAGAAAGCGCTGCTGGTCGAATTGGTCAACAAATATACCAGTTTGGCCGGTTTTGGAACCGTGCGTTTGTATGAGTCGACTTACAAAATTGGCAAGGTTTACGAAGAATTTGCCAAAAGCTGGGGGCGACAGGAAATTCCCGCCATGGACGAGAATCGCAGAATTATCGCCCGCAAGGAGATTAATCAGACCGCCGCCGGCCTTTATGATAAAGCAGTTTCAGCCTATAAAAACGGTGCAGGCGTCCTCGAAAAGTTTGCCGCAAAACAAAAGCAAAGCAGAGATGCTGATGCAGATAAACTCGAGCCAAATAAACTTTCCCTGGTGGACTCATCGCTTGCTCTAGCGGAGAATTGGATTTCCTTATGTAAAAATAAAGTTTCTGAAAACTTATTTGCTATTGCCGAAATTTATAACGAGTCATTAACCCAAATGCTGAATGTACCGGTGCCAGCCGGGATGAAAGCCGTGGAGCAGCTCGTTTACCGGCAGCAGGTTCTGGAAAAGGTAGTAGCGCCAATCACCCGACAGGTGGTCGAGGCACATGCCAGGAATTTGAAAGAAAGCGCTGAATTAAAAATAGAAAACCAGTGGACGGGCTCATCTCTCGCCCGGATCTTTGCCCTCAGCACCATTGTTGCGGATGAGCTGCAAAAACTTGGCAAGCGGGCGTTGGCGAGTTACGTTAATAAAGCCAAATTCTACCAACGTCTGGTTGAAGATGATGATGAAGCTGCTTTTGATGTTTCCGAGGAGCTGGCTAATATGGTTGAACTGGGCAGCTCTTTTACATTTTCCGCAGCTCAGGCTTATCACCAAGGCCTGACCAGGGCTCGCGACATGTCACCGGATAATTCGGCGCTTGAAAAACCGGTTGAGAAATTTATGAAGGCAATCGTTGATTTTGGCCTCACGGCAGAAATGCAGGCCATGCTCGCCAGTGTTCGGATTAAGAAATACGAAAAACTTTTTCAAGAGACTGAGAATCCGACTTTTGAAGATGCGCAGTTTACTTACGATGACATTTATTTGTCTTTAACGGACGCTTCTCAAAAAATCCTGAAGTTTGGTTATGAAGCAAGCCGGAATTTCAAAATGTCCGATTCCTGGGGACAGAAAATAGCCATGCTTCTGGTTAAAACAAACCCGCAGGAATATGCGGAACAGTTAGGATTTAAGGTCGCTGAGCAGTTAATGCCAAGCTCGTCGAGCTGGCTGGTGAGTTCAGAATTTACCGTGGGCTGGAGCGAGATTGAATTCAGCGATTCCGAGTGGAGTGCGGCATACAATGAAGGTCCGGGAAAGCAGCTTTCTGATAACAATGTCGCAGTCCAGGCTATCTGGTTGACCCATTTCGACCAGAGCCAACTCTCGGATTCTGAGTCGAAGAAACCCATTCGGTCGGCCTCGGTGCAGGATTCACTCTCCGTCGATGGTTTTTCAAAAGCGGTGAGCCGTCCGAGCAAAGTCTATTTTCGCAAGACATTTGATATCAAAGGGCTGCCGGTTTCAGGTTCGCTCAAATTGTTTGCCGACGATACATACAAAGTTTTTGTTAATGGTCAAATGGTTTCAGAATCTTTTGCAGAGTCCGATAATAAAACAGATATTCAAGGTTTAAACCTCACCCAATATCTTCGCAGTGGTAAGAATGTTATCGCCATTGAAGTAGAAGATTCGGATAAGAGCGCCGGAAACATGGAGTCTGTGATTCAAATCAGGAATCTACCTGATTTGGAAGGGAAAATTTAGCAATGAGAAAAATGGCACTGGTTTTCATAATTATCTGCTTTTGGTTTTTTGCAAACGCTGCTTTCGCTCAGTTTGACTCTGATAAAAAGAAAGCTAAAACGCCAAAGAAAAAACAGCTTGAGCTCATTTTTGAAGATATTCTTATTGAAGCAATCATCGAGAAGCCGAATATTGCCATTCTGCCGACTCGCAGGTTGAAGAAACTCGGCGAAATTGATTTTATTAACCGGTCTTTCGCAACGGAATTGAAGGCGATGCCTGAAAAGGCTTTTCTTTTTAACGGCGAATTTGAGAAGCCTAAGAAGATCGATAATATTAAAAAGGTTCTTAAGAAGCGGAAGAAGGGTCATTAACGCATCCCAAAACACAACACTCTTCCTCACAACTCTGCGTGCGAACGAGTGGACAAACGCTGGAGCGTCAGTTATTCGTTTCAACACAGAGTATTGGAACGAGGAAAACACGAAAAAAAAACTAACTAGGAGGTTTAATCACCATGGCTGAAATTCTTGAAGGTTTTCGTCCCGGAGTATCCGGATGGGTTTTCATGTGGGCGCTCTTGATTACTGGAGCTTTTATGGTAGCGATTGCTATTGAAAGAGGCTACTATATCTGGGTAAAATCAAGCATCAACTCCGGAAAATTTATGTCAGAAATCAGACGACTGGTCAAAGCGGGCAAATATGAAAATGCTTTGCAACTTTGTGACAGCGCGCACGACAAAGCTTTACCTAGAGTTGTGAGCGCCGGACTTCGTCAGATGGCTCGTGAGGGCGCAAGTACGGATTTTAGAGCAATACAGAATTCCGTTGACGAAGGCACTTTGGAAGTTATCCCGAAATTACAGCAAAGAACCGGTTTTCTTGCAATGATTGGTAACGTTGCTACTTTGATCGGATTGATGGGAACGATTTACGGTCTGATTGTGGCCTTTAATGCCGTTTCACAAGCGGGTTATGACGCCGCTCAAAAATCAGCATTTCTGGCTGCCGGTATTTCCACTGCAATGAACACCACGTTGATGGGACTCGCCATCGCTGTTCCGTCCATTCTAGTTTACACATTCATCAACAACAAGACCGTCCAAATCATTGATGACATTGATGAGCACACAGTCAAGCTTATTAACCTCTTAACTGGGAACAGGTAATGATGGCCTATAGACCCTCATTTCGTCGTTCGCGCGAAAACGAAAGCACGGAGCCCAATATGACGCCCATCATGAATTTGATGGTGGTCTTGATTCCTCTGCTGCTTTCTTCAGCGCAGTTGATAAAAATCAGTGTTATTGAGCTTAACTTGCCGCCTGCCGCTGGTGCGCAAATGGATAAGCCCAAAGAAAAGCAATTGAAACTTGATTTAGCAGTGACCATTACTGATCAGGGATTTTATATTTCCAGTTCGTCCGCAGTTATGCAGAAGAAGAAAAAGGGACCTTCGATTCCGAAAGTGGATGGCGAATACGATTATGAGCTCCTAACCAAAACACTTTATTCAATTAAGAAGAAAGCTGCCGGCCGGTTTAATGACATGACCGCCATTGTCATCCAGGCCGAGCCGAAAGTAGCTTACCAGACTCTGGTCAGCACAATGGATGCTACCCGTTCAATTAAAGTGGACAATAACC
>SMXC01000258.1 GCA_004356825.1 Caldithrix sp. | reverse complement strand
CGGTGTGGGAAAATCCGGTTCACCAATTTGAAGATAAATCATATCCTTTCCCTTGGCTTCCAACGCTTTGGCTCGCGCCATAACTTCGAAGGCGGTTTCGGTCCCCAGTCGTTCCATTCTGCTGGCGAAATTCATTTCAGCTCTCCGTTCCCCTAAGTTTTTAAATTTAAGAAGTTACCGCTCAGTTTATAGTCCAGGAGGTCTAAAAAATGTAGTAAAAATATTGACAAGAGTCAAGCGCCTGGCTACAAAAAAAACCAGCGTGGATCAGACGCTGGTTTTTTTGAATATTGCAAATTCAGGCTAATTTTTAAGTCACAATTTCGTGATATCGTTAAAAATTATAAAAATCATCAACGCCAGTAAAAAAGCCATACCGACTTTCTGAATAACCAATGTTGCCTTGACCGGAAGCGGCTTGCGGCGGATACCCTCTATTAATAAAAGCACCAGGTGCCCGCCATCTAAAACGGGGAAAGGGAACATGTTGATGATTCCCAAATTGATACTGAGCAGAGCGGTAAAGAATAGTAAAGACTGAAAGCCCAATTTTGCACTCTCACCAGCCATTTTTGCGATCGCGATAGGGCCACCAACCGCGTCTCTAAAGGACTGCTCGCCGGTGAAAATTACTTTCAAAGAATACAAAATAAGCTTAATAAAATTATAAGTATTAGACAATCCAGCCGCAAAAGAATCGACAAAACCAGCGTCCTCATAAATTACGTGATTGCCGACGCGAACCCCGATCAGGCCGATATTCTCCTCTTCTTGAAGCTCTGGTGTAATTCTGGACGAAAAAGGTTCACTATCCCTTTTCCACTCAATTGGCAGCTCGACACCAGGATTCGCATTGACAGTTTTAATCAAATCTTGCGAGGTCATCACAAGCTGATCATTAATTGAGACAATTACATCGCCGGATTTTAAGCCAATTGTCTCGGCCGGTTTGTTTTCCAAGACTTCACTTACAAGTGCTCCCTGCGGTTCGCCCGGGATGCCAACTGCAAAGGCAATCAATGCAAGAATAATGACGGCGGTTACGATATTCATAATCGAACCCGCCGAAATGACAATCAGCCGCTGCCAGACCGGCTTGGATGCAAATTCCCAGGGCTCGCCAGTTATAGTGCCGTCCAGGCTTTCATCGATCATGCCGGCCATTTTAACATAACCGCCAAGGGGCAGCCAGGAAATACAATAATCTGTATCGCCGATTTTTTTACCGAACATTCGTGGCGGAAATCCTAAAGAGAATCTTTCAACTTTTATACCCACCATTTTGGCAGTAACAAAGTGCCCTAATTCATGTACGAATATCAAAACACCTAAAACAAAAGCAAAAGCTAATAGTGTTGTCATCAAAACCCTCTGACTGCTCAGTTAAGTTCGTTTAATACATAATCTCTGGTTAATTTATCGTATTGGAGCAAGTCTTCAACTTTGTCGCAATTGTTAAACTTGCAATTTGTTAAAGCTTTCTCTACTATTTGTGGAATTTCCTCAAAACCAATTTTTCGCGTCAAAAATAAATTGACTGCTACTTCATTTGCGGCATTCAAAACTGCGGGAGCCGCGCCACCGGTTTCCAGAGCCTGGTAAGAAAGTTTCAAGCAGCGAAACTTCTCAAAATCCGGCTGCTCAAAAGTAAGCTCTTTAAGCGTCAGAAAATCCAACCGCGGAAAGTCAGCCGATAGCCGTTTGGGATACGTTAAAGCATATTGAATCGGGATACGCATGTCCGGTACCCCAAGTTGCGCTTTTATTGAACCATCGGCAAACTCAACCATACTATGAATTATCGACTGCGGGTGTATCACAACTTGAATTTCCGCAGGTTTTAAATTAAATAACCAATGCGCTTCAATGACCTCCAGGCCTTTGTTCATCAAAGTCGCCGAATCGATGGTTACCTTCTGGCCCATGTCCCAATTCGGGTGGTTTAGCGCCTGCTCAACGGTTACATTCGAAAAATCATCGCTTGAAAATTCACGAAACGGCCCGCCCGATGCGGTTAAATAAACGCATTTTATTTTTTCACTATCTTCGCCGGCAATGCATTGTAGAAGTGCGCTGTGTTCGCTGTCAATGGGAATAATTTCGGCGCCTTCTTGCCGCGCTTTCTCCATGACAAAACGTCCGCCAATGACCAGCGTTTCCTTGTTTGCCAAAGCGATGCGAACATTTTTTCTAATCGCATTTAAAGTCGGTTGGAGACCGACAGCACCCACCAGCGCATTGACAAGAATATCCACATCTTCTTTGCGGCTGACTTCAAGAATTCCTTCAAAGCCGGTGTAAACTTCCACACCAATTTTTTTAAAGCGCGGCAAATATTCAGCTACTTTATCGTTTTCAAAAATTGCCACCGCATTAGGACGAAACTTTTCAGCCTGCTCAAATAAAAGCTGAATATTCTTATAGTTTGTCAGGTAGTTGACTTGAAACTCACCTTGTTGGGATTCTATAACGTTTAAACAATTTGTTCCAATGGAACCTGTAGACCCCAGAATACTAATTCGTTTCATGCTTAGCGAATGCTGATGTCAGCGCCAAGGTCGTAGCTGTTATATTCCCCGAAATTCGCTCCAGCATTGACGGTGATGAACGGCAGAACCCTGACTGCGACGCCAACATTATATAAAAAGCCGGTCTCGTCGAATTTCTGCCCCCCTATGTCTGGGATGGTATCATTAACTTTGGCCTCGCTGTAATCAATTCCACCGCCGACATAAACCCCAAAAATGGCGAAGGAATGGCTGGCAATTAGTTTTACACTTACGCCGCGAACAGTACCAAAATCAAAATCACTCGGCAAAGTCACAATGTGAGCGCTGGCTTGTAGAGCAAGCTTAGGTACTGCAGGCAGCTGAATCAGTCCGTATTTGACGCCCACACTAAACAAACTTCCCGTACCTGTTGCCGCTGTACCTGGAGTCGGTATACTCAGGTTACCGGACAAATCGAAAAGAAGGAGCATTCGTCCGGTAAGCTCGAGATTACCGCCGATGCCGAGATTCGCGTGCACATAGCCTAATGTTATTTGGTTGGTATCTATTACAGGCAAAACTTTGAATTCATCCGGGACGGTGACAATTGCGCCGTTAACACCAAGACATAGGCCCAGAGGTCCGTGGACATCTGCGCTGTGATAAAGTCCGGCGCCCATCGCCGAACCGAAAAATTTCACTGCTGCAGATATGGTTTCTTCCAGGCTCTGGCTTTGCGCTTGAGACAAAGGCATCATAAGAAATGTGAACAGCAACAACACGGCTACCAAACGTAAGTTTCGCATAGAGGCTCCCTCCTGGTTTGAGAATACTGTGGTTTAAGTTGGTTTATCAATTGGGTTTCCTTCGTGGTCAGGGGTGCTGTTTGTAAGTCAATTTTAAAAAAATCTTCAAACCCAGATTTCAATGCAGACACAACTTCATTATAAGTTACTTCCCGGTTCAAAATAGTTTGAAGGCAAATGGTTTTCTCATCCAGAAGCTGTTTCAAGTTTTCAGAAGTCTCATCCGTAGTTTGTATCAAATAATCAAACAAATTCAAATGCTCATTTCCCAAAAGGATAGACCCATGTTGGAGCAGGGCCTTCTCAAGTCTTCGCTGGGCACTGCCCACAAGTTTCTTCGAGCGATAATGAATCTCATATTTTGCAGACGATGCAAAGCAGGCAAATTTTTGATTGTATGTTTTAAATTCTCCGCCAATATTGTCATTTCGTTCCAGGACTAAGTTGGCGCCCAGTCTATTCAGACCATTGACCAGTGCTGAACTTATTAAATTATAAATATCCAGCGTACTTTGCGAATGCAGATCAGACTCTTTAGGAATAATAACCGCATAGGTCACTTCCTGAGCATGGAAAATAGCCCGACCGCCGGTAGGACGGCGAACAACATCTATATTTTCACTAGAACACTTATCTAAATCTACTTCGGCTAACTCTTGATGATGACCGATTGAAATTGCAAAAGGGTGCCAGGAATAAATTCTCAAAATTGGCGGGCCAGATTTAGACAACCGGGCTAAAGTCTCGTCTGCTGCCATGTTAAAGGCGCCGTCCTGTGCGCCGGAAATGATGAAACGCCAGATCCCGGTGTCTTCAAGCGCACATTCTTTCATTTCTTATCCACAACCGCTGCCGTCAACTCCGCCTGGCAGACCACCTTGTCTTCCACGAGTGCGAGGCCTTTCATCTTGCAGATATTCTGCCTTAGTTTCAAGAATTTCACTTCAAATCGCAGTTGGTCGCCCGGCACCACCGGCTTTCTAAATTTCACCTTGTTAATTCCGGTGAAGTAGAGCAATTTTCCTGATGGATCATTTTTGGTATTCAGAAGTAAAAAGCCGCCGGTTTGGGCCATCGCTTCCAAAATAAGGACACCGGGCATGATCGGGTTCCCCGGAAAATGCCCCTGGAAAAAGGGCTCATTTATGGTGACATTCTTAATGCCGACCACACGTTGCATTGGCACAAGATCGACAATTCTATCTATCAATAGAAAAGGGTAGCGGTGGGGCAGAACTTTCTGAATTTCCAAAGTGTCAAGCACAATGTTTTCAGTTTGAAGGGTGTCACTGCTTTCCTGTTCCATCCTCGCTCTCCATAAAAGGTCCCAAATCTTTGCAAGAGAATTGAATTCGATTCTCTTAAAATAATTAAGGTGCTATTCAAAGTCAATGAAATAGCACCTAGTAATCTTATCTATCTGTTGAGGGGTGTCGAACTTATTTACTGTCTGTCGTGCTTGCAGCCAGCTCTTTGTTCAATTCCGCTAGAAGTTTTTCAGTCAGGTCCGGTTGATCATCGGATGCATAAAGGATGTTTCCTGCTACAACATCAAAAATGTACTGATAACCTTCCGCTTCGCCAATTTTCTTTATGGCCGTATTAATTTTCTCATACACAGGCTGCAGCAGTTCGACTTCCTTTTTGACTCCCTCTCCTTGTTGACCCCACTTGGTTTGCAGGAACAATTGATACTTCTGCCCGAGAGTTTGAATCTCTTGTACTTTTTCCTGCCTTCTTTGGTCACTCAATAACAAACTTTGAGATTCCAACTCCTCTTGCAATTTCTGAATTTCCCTCTGCATATTTCTCGCTTCGCTTTCCCATTGGGTATTCAATTCAGCCAATTGTTTTTTTACGTCCAAAGCGTCTTTGAATTTCTCCAATACCTGTTGAGAATTAACATAGCCTAGCTTCAACTGGGCAAACGCCGGGCTAAAACCCAATCCTAAAATAAGCGTAATCATTAAAAAATAAATTTTAGATTTCACCATTACCTCCCTAAAATAAAAAAATAAACTTTTATTATGACTCTTGTAAATATGCTCACTCATTGTCTAAAAATAACATCTTTAGACTAACAATCAAAACCTAGCCCGAGGGCAGAGCCCCGGCAAATTCTTTGATTAAAATTAAAAACTTCTACCGAAAACAAAGTGAGGTTTCCATTCGCCAAATTTTCGACCCGTTTTCCGATTATTTTCATCCAGCACATCATTATCAAACCCGTAGGCATAATCAAATCCGATGACACCAAGCATTGGCATAAAAATTCGAATACCGACACCAACCGAACGGCGTAAATCATATATATCTGTTTTACTTAAAGACTCCCAGGTATTGCCCGCCTCGGCGAAAGCCAAACCAAAGATGGTTGGGTTTGGCGCGATTGGGAACCGAATTTCCGTGCTATATTTAAACATCAGCTTTCCACCAGCCTGGGTGGCAACCCCTGATAAAGGATCGTCATAACCGCGCAGGGGAATGGAACGGGATAACCCCTCGCCGCCCATAAAAAACAATTCAAGAAAAGGAATATTCTCGAAGTCATCTCCAAAGCCCTCAATATACCCGGCGTGAATATTGTTGAACAAAACCAAGTTCCAAATCAACGGCGAGAACCATTCGTTTTGCATGACGTGTTTATGAAAGCTGACATTACCGCCTAACGGCCCGCCGGTGAATTCTGTCGAAATTGAAAATTTCGAGCCGCTAGTTGGAAATTCAGGTCGGTCCAAACTATTTCTGCTGATGATCTGAGTGATTCCGCTTGTTGTAAGCGGCCAATTTTGCAGGGCTAATCTTGGATTAAACCGCAGAACCTGCGGATTGAAATCATAGAGATCGGTCTTGTCGACTCGATAGATCCAGTCGGTGCGAAAAAAGTTGTCCGGCCAGCGCAATCTGCGGCCCAAACGAACGCTGGCTCCCTGGCTTCGCTGATTATAGCCGGTATATCTATCGTCACGCTTCGTGTCGTAAAAACTGAGACCGACCAATGTAGGGGTGTCGAGAAACCAGGGCTCGGTAAAGCTTAACGCAAACGACCTGAACGCTCGGCCAAAGTTCCAATCGAAACTAAGGATCTGACCGTTGCCAAAAAAGTTGTTCATTGTAACGCCGATACTGCCGATCAGTTTATCTCTTTCGCTAAATCCGGCAGACATGTTAGCGGTGTCGGTCGATTTTTCTTCCACCTCAATTGAAATGTCCACATATTCATCACTAATAGGCTCCACATCCGGACGGACGTCGGCAAAATAATTTAACACGAAAATATCCCGCTGGCTTCGAACGAGTGCTTGGCGGCTGAAAACATCCCCCGGAAGAATTCTGAGCTCTCTGCGAATCACCTTTTCCTTGGTCTTGGTGTTTCCCGAGATATGAATTTTGTTAATTTTGACCGCATTGCCTTCAGTGATTCTAAAATGGACATTAACCGTGTCCTTCCCTACCGGTTTTTCCTGCGGCTCTATCCTTGCAAAAATATATCCGGTATCGTAGTAGAGGTTGCCGACTTTTTCAAAAACGGCTTTGTCCAGTTTTTCTTTGTTGTAGACATCGCCCTTTTCAAAATCTAAAAGTTGTTGTAACTGCTCAACTGCAAAAAGTTCGTTGCCTTCCCAGGTTATATCGCCAAAATAATAACGCTGCCCTTCTTCAACCCAGATATCGATATACATGGCCTTCTTTAAGGGGCCATAGTAAATTGAGTCTTTAACAGTTTCTGCGTCGCGAAAACCCTCTTTATTATAGAAACTGATTAAATGTTTTAAATCCTCTTGGTACTTGTCACGATCAAAATCGCCGCCACCAAAAAACCAAAAACCGTTTTCCTTGGTTTCTTTAAATGCTTTCCTGAGTTTTTTATTTGTGAAAGCGGTATTGCCGTGAAAATTAATGCCCTCTATTTGGACTTTATTCCCTTCGTTTATTTTAAGCCGGAGGATCACTCTTTCGTTCTCCCCTTCTCTTACTTTTGGTTCAATTTCAGCCAGTAAATATCCCTTTTCCTCATATAATTTTTTAATTTTTTTGGCAGCTTTTCTGCTTTCCTGGGGGCCGACAACCTGTCCTTTATAAAAGCTAAGTTCCTTTTCGATATCCTTCTTCTTGATTTTCTTGTTCCCCTCCAACTCGATCTTTTCCAGGCGCGGGTATTCTTCAACTTTCAAAACCAGGAAGACGGAACCGTCAACCTCTTTTTCCAAAATGACCTGGATGTCCGAAAACATTTTCAGAGCCCAAAGCTGCTTGATGGCTTTCTGAATATCCTCTCCGCTGACCAGGGCGTTTTCAGTCAGCCCCGAATTCAATTTTATAAAATTGGCATCTGCGGACTTATTGCCTTCAACTCTGACTGCTGCCAGTTTAACAGTTTGCCTGGCGCCTACCTGCCCAAAAGATATTTGTCCGGAGAGAGCAATCAGGAT
>SMXC01000257.1 GCA_004356825.1 Caldithrix sp. | reverse complement strand
CGCGCTGGATTCAGCAAATCAATTTCATCAGTTAGGTCCTCAAGATTACATTTTTGCTCACAAAGCATAAAATATGTCACGCAGAGACGTGAAACGCAAAGGTGCAGAGAAGTATAAAAGAAGAAATTTCTTCCAAACCGGAAACAATTCTCTGCATGCCATGATTTTTGTAATGCTAAATTGAAATTGGGATAAAGGCGCCCAGAATTCCGGAAGAAAACACTTTGTGCGCCTTCGCGTCTCTTGCGCTTTTGCGTAGGCTTTATCTCGATGATCCGCTTTCGCCGCGTTTGGCGCTTTGAGGGAGTTTGCATTTGCCAAAATGAGAAGAAAAAAAATCATAATCGGAATTCACGGCGCCGGGAATAAGCCGCCGCAGCGTCTACTGCAATTGTGGTGGCAAAAAGCTATATGCGAGGGTCTGAAACGAGTTGGCCAACCCCGTCGAATTTTTAAGGTTGAACTCGTTTACTGGGCACATTTTCTTTACTCTGAGCCACAAAGCACCAAAGTCAGCGATCCCCGAAGTCCACTACATATCAACGAGCCGTATGTTCCGGCGGCTTTGAATAGTGTGGCCCAATCACCAAGCCGGGTAAGAAAAAAGTTTTTAGATTGGCTGGAAATTATGATGGACAAACTGATGCTTTCTGAGAACCGGCTTTTCAATTTTGACAGAATTGCAGAGTATATAATTCGGAAAAAGTTTCGGGATTTAGAGCTGTATTTTCATCGGTCAAATGTTGAACTCGACCAGGTTGGTCTGTACGCGAAAAAGCTGATCCGAAAGGAGCTGGCCCAAATACTCAGAAAACACAGAAAAAAAGATATTTTGCTTATATCACACTCCATGGGCACGGTCATTTCTTATGATGTTCTAACCCAGTTGGTACCGGATATTCGGATTCATACCTTCATTACACTTGGTTCACCTCTGGGTCTGCCGGCAGTCATAAGGAAGATTTTTACTGAACAGCATAAAGACTTAAAGAATGAAAAGCTGCTGGCCACTCCGGAAAATATTCGGCAGTCCTGGTTTAACTTTTCCGATTTGAATGACCGAGTCGCTTTAGATTATAAACTCCGCAACGACTTCAAACAAAACGTCCATGGGATCGGCCCAAAGGATACCATTGTGCACAATGATTATGAGAACAAGGGTGAAAAAGATCACCACAAGTCGTTTGGGTATTTGAGGACACCTGAAGTTGCAGAAGTCATTCTGAGCTTTCTGGCTGACGAGAAATCCTCTCCTCTGGAATTAGTAAAGAGATTCTTAACAATTCCAGGGCGTCTTGCTGGGAGGTAGAATGCTTATTCAAATCCTTGTAACTCCATCAAATGACTTCGGGCCACCTTATTCCAATCTGAATTAAGATCCTGATCTAATTCAAGATATTTTCCCCAAGCTTGAATTGCAAGGGTAGTGTCTTTCCAGAGTTGGAAGACAATTGCTTTATTATAGCGTGCCTCTGAGAGGTTGGGGTTGAGCTGCAAAGCTTGATTAAGGCGGGCCAATGCTTTTTCAAAATTCTGTCTGTTGATTTCGATCAGAGCAAGGTCGTTATAAATTTTCGCATCATTTTGGTCCAGACCGAGCGCTTTCAGATAATATTCTTCGGCTTTTCCCATGTTAGCGGAATAGAAATAAACTGTCCCCAACTGGTGATTGAGTTTGACATCATCGGTTTTCCGTTTGAGGGCATCAAATATTGCTAGTTCAGCCGCTCGGATTTCAGGTTGCTCAGGCATCGCACCTCTGTGCGCTGAAATGAGTTTTGCAACAGAACCAACTAGCCTGGGAGTATCGGGCCCTGTTTTGTTCTTTTTTAAGACTTCAGAAAATGCCCGGCTACTTTTACTTAGCAAGTTTACCGTTTTAATTTTCTGATAGCCGAAAAAACACAGAACCAGGACAACCGCCAATGCGGTTGCAAATCTTGGAATAGAAAAACTACCTTTCCGGGTCTTAAACAATTGTCCGTATTTTTTGAAAACAGAAATTGAAGGTGACTCTATTATGAACTGTTTTTCATAAGGCGCCACTCTTTCCTGGATTTGAGATTTTTCAATTTGTTTTAGAATTGATTTTTCCTCGGTGGAGGGTTTTAAAGATACGGTGGCGAAAATTGAGCTGAACTCCTCAAAACAGCGGCTGCAGTCGACTAAATGGCCGTGAACCGCATCAATGTCAGGTTGGGATAAATTTTGCTGAAAATAGGCTTCTATCACCTCTCCTGAGATGTGTTTCTCCTGATAGACCGCTTCAGGCTTTTTGCTCTCCAGCATCGAACTGTACATTTTTTGAATAAAGCCGAGTTCGATGGCGCAGTTTTCACAATGCGCCACATGTCGTTTCAGACCGCCAAGCGTACCATCGAGTATGTCAGTCCTTACGATTTTGTAGAATTGGTTAAAATTTAAACATTTCTGCTCAGTCAATAGACCTCCTCAACACCAACCGCCCAATTTTCATCCAGATCAGTATTCGTTAGATGTCTTGGTTTTTTAACTAATTCCTGATAGATAGACAAGTGAATCAAAAAAAACCTCCCAAAGATGTCTGTTTTTTTAAACTTTTTCTTAAACACTGAATAATACGATTCACAATAGTTTCAATACCGCTTGCCGAAAGATTAAAGTTGGTGTTCTTTTCGATTTCCTTTGCTGTGAAGCCGCTGAAATAAAAAAGTTTAAAAAGCAGAATATCTCTTTCAAAATTTCTACTTTGGTAAAATGTTTTTATAGTTTCTATAATAAAATTTTCGAAAATCGATTTTTCTATTTCATCAACGGTATCCAGGCTAACCGGCTGAAACGGAAGCGTTTCAGTGCCCTCTGGGTCGCCTCTAGGCTTTATTTCGGACATAGAAATAAACTTTTTGTAGCTGTTTGTATTGACATGATTTTTAACTAAATTTTTGGCAATCACATGTAAATACGCAAAAAAGGACGTTTCATTCTCTCCATGGAATTTTCTTAATGCCTCCGCATCATTTTTTAATAATTTTATGTAAAGATCCTGGCGTAAATCTTTTATAATTTCATGATGTTCAGGTGATAGTTTTTGGCCGGAGATTTTATGGAATTCCTTGAGGATGTAAAATAGGAGTGTCTCACCGAATCTGTTTTGAAATTCACACCAGACATTTTGCCAATCTGCAGATTTTTGGGTGCATTTAGTGATTAACTCATTATCGGATAACTGTTGAAGCTCTCGTCCGGGGAGCAGCACGGAAAGATAAATGATAAAGAGAAATAGTTCTATCGAAGCTGCCTGAAGGCTTACCGCCAAATCATTTGGTGCAATAAATATCGGCATTGTTGAGTTAAGAATATCCCCTGATAATTAATTGGAAGATTGTTTTGGTGCGGGAGGTTTCCTGCCCTGTAGCGATTGTACCAAAGATCAAAACAAAAGTCAAGCCTGGTGGATGTGAAGCAGCGACTTTATGGGCTAAATATTTAACAGGTAAGTAAATTTGGCTATCAAAGTTCTGTTTGCCGTTCTAAATTTCCCTCCCGTATTGGATTCTTCATTATAAACAAAATAGAAGTCGCTGCCTGGTTTATATCGATATCGCACCAGGAAATTACTGATGATTTTTTTTTCAACATCGTTCCACTGAATGTAGGCTTTTGCGAACAGATCGGTTGTGAAGGAATAGTTTATTCTTGCACCGAGGATGCTGGTGGTGAATTTTCCGTTCGGAAAAGGAACATCTACCCGGTTCCATTCCCAATTCAGATCAATTGCAAACCGATCATCTGGACGCAAATAGGTGTATAAACCAACACTTTGATACTCACCATTGTAAAAACTGCCTGCCCCGCCCTGAATAATTCCCGAGATTTTGCGGCTTAAATCCGAGCCATAACTTACCCCAAAGATGTTGTATTTATAGATGCCAGGAGGAATAACGGTGGGGCCTAATTGAAATGAATCAGTTGAATCTAATGGAACGGGTACCAAGTCATAATAATTTGAAAGGCCGACAAAGATGTATGATTCATCGTTGAACATGTTATAAATTGTCGGTTCGATGATCCGGTACTGCAACTGGTTGTTATGGTCAGTTATATAGTCGAGCTCATAGGAGAGATAGGTCTGCCTTGTGTTAAATAACTTTGGTCTTGGGCTGGAGGTTAGTTTAAGAGTGTATCTGCGTATATCCTGCCACTGCAGGAATCCCATTTCAGGATTAAAATTTTGCCCGATGTCCGTGAACGAAGCATTGGTGTAGAACATATCAGTGCCCCAGGAAAAATCAACAAAGCTATTGGTATCTTTACCCTTAAGACCGGGGGTTTGAGTCTTGGCGAAATATCCATTCACATTAATATTATTATCAAAAGAAAATGAACCGTCAACGGCGAAAGTCCTGTTGTAATCGCCCTCCCTTTTAGAATCTCTGCTCAAACCCATAAATCCGATATAAGAACGTTGCAGAACATCCCGTTTTACTCTTAAAGCGGCGTAGTTTGTTTTCGGTATCCCCGAATTGTTGGAATTAGTATAAACATTCAGCAAGCCAATTTCATACGGACCTTCTTTACCGGTCATTTTCACACCGCCTATAATCGGTGCATCAAGTCCGATGTTGCGGCTGAAAAAAAGCAGGCTTAAGGGTTCACCAAACGATTGTGCGCCGATGTTAAAGATATCTAACCCTTCAATAAAGAAGTCACGTTTTTCCGGGAAGAACAGGCTGAATCGTGAAAGATTAACCTGTTCAACATCAGCTTCAACCTGGGCGAAATCCGTGTTCACGGTTAAGTCGGCCACTAAGTTTGAGGTGAGGTGAACTTTAGTGTCCAAACCAACTTCACCCAATTTATCGATCGATGTGCCGAATTCGAAATCCCGTTCGACTCCACCGATAGCGTATGGTTTGATTTGAAAGCGCTGTTGCTGTTTGATATTTCTGAGGCCGTTCAGCGTTCCAAATTTTGAAGGTTTAAATTTACCGATACTATCGAAGTCGTCATCGCGCGAAATCGGCGCCCAGTAGGCTTCTTCTCTTTTTCGTGGAATATACCTGCCGAAATTAATGCCCCAGGTCAGCTCGTCACTGTTATCAAATCGAAGTGTCTTAAAGGGAATAGCAATTTCTGCGGTCCAGCCGTATTTGTCTTTTCTGGCACTGCTCTTCCAAATGCCATCCCACTCCCAGTTGATGTGCGCACCCTCGGATTTTACCTCACCGTCGAGGCGTGCGCCTAATGAATTCGTGGCAAAATAATACGCATTTCTTTGGTCATGGAAAGTATCGATGATGATCTCAAAGTAATCATTTTCTGAAAGATCGTAATCGCGCCGCATCTCATTCGCGACAATTTTTTGCGCTTCTTTATCAAAACAGCGAATCCCGAAATAAATGTTGTCCTTATCGTACTTTATCAGTACAATTGTAGGTTCAGAAATAGCGCTGCCTTCTAAAGGCTCTTTCTGAGTAAAGTTATAAACATATGCGGCATCTTTCCATTCGTCTTTGCTTAAACGGCCGTCCAGTACCGGCGCCTGGCCAGTGTGCACATTAATCGAATACAGAAGCGCTTTGCCCCTGGAACCGCTCGGACTTGCATGACTATTAAATGTAATAGTGACGGCGGCCAAAATGAGTAATTTAAAGACTGGAAATCGCATAGCAAAGAAAGGATGTTACAGATAGTTTAAAAATAGAAAATTTTTGCTAAAAAGTCAAACGAAAAAAGTAATAGATTGCGACCTGGAGAAGTGGTTTGATTTCCTCAATGAATTTTATTAAATAAAATCCAAAAATGGAGCAGAAATATGTCAAAACCGATTCTAGTGAGCACTATCGATTCGTCATTGCCATTGCATGATTTGGAATTGGAATTTAAAGGCGCCCACGGCAGCAAAGTTGCTTTTAGGCGCTCTGCATCCAATCATTTTGTCTTGATTGATGACCAGCCTGTTCTCTACAGCGAAAACTTTGCTGCAAAACTCTGGCGCCTGGCCAAGATTCCTCAAGAGGCAATGGATGAATGTGTGAATGTGTTGAAAGACCTGGCAAACGAATTGCAGTCCGGAAAATCGCTCAAAATTTCACAGATCAATGAGATGCCGGCAGCGAAATGCAAATTGGCAGAGGTTTTCCTGAAAAACGGTTTTGAGAAGAAAGAAGACGAACTCGTATTACGTAAGGAAATTAAATGAACGTCAATTCACAATCTCCTCGCATTAATCACTTTTCCTGGGGACAAATAGAAATAGAGGGTCTCCCCTCTTCCTTAAAAGACGCCAAGCTCTTCCCGGACGGAGCACGAGAATGGGACTGGCGTGAGACCGGCACCCGGCATGTGCCTGGTATCCAGCCTGCTGATGTTGAGGAACTTCTTGAAAACGGCGCCGAGATCGTTGTGCTCTCAAGGGGAGTTCACAAACGACTGCAGGTTTGCCCGGAAACTTTGCAAATGCTGACGGATAGAAACATCGCTTCTCACATTCTTCAAACCGAAGAGGCAGTTGAACTTTATAACAAATTGCGGGAAAATAAGCGGGTTGGCGGCCTTTTCCATTCGACCTGTTGAAATATGGGACTCATCTTCACAACAAGATTTGATCGTTGATTCAATAAAAATTAATTAGTGATTGACCGAAAAGTCCAAATTTGCTAATACGAAGGCGTCCATTCGACAAGCCCAGGACATGCGTCGCCGAGTATTTCTAAGCACGGAGCGGGATGCAGAAATCGTTCGGCGGACGCCTCACGCTAGTTTTCGGTCCATCAGTAATTAACCAATCTTCTTACAGATCTTTGAGATGAGTCTCAAATTTTCATCCCTAAGATGAACCGATTGACAACAGAAACAAACCACTCCGTCACATTTAAGTAGAGCATCATCCTTTGCTTCATTATATTTTGGCAGAATATCAATACTCCAAACATTTAAGGAGGATTTATGAAAAACCTATTTTTGTTTGCGATAATGATTCTGTTTTTTACAACCTTGGGGAATGCCCAGATCCCGGACAAATTTGAGAATTTGCAGGTTCTACCAAAAGAGATCAGCAAACGGGAGCTCATGGGGAATATGAAAAGTTTTGCCCTGGGGCTTGGCGTACGCTGTCAGTTTTGCCACGTCGGTGAAGAGGGGCAACCGCTTTCCGAGTTTGACTTCGTTTCCGACGAGAAAGAAACGAAAAAAAAAGCCCGGGTCATGATCCAAATGCGGGATGCGATTAACAACCAGCATCTGACTCAGCTTGGAGAAGAAAACGCCTTGCAGGTCAACTGTGTCACCTGCCACCACGGGCAGGAGGAGCCAAAGACCATTGAGCTCGTCATGAACGAAACAATTGAAAAAGGCGGAATTGAGTCAGCCACACAGAAGTACCGTGAGCTGAGAGAAAAACACTACGGCGGGTTTACCTACAACTTTCAAGCGAGGCCTTTGGAACGTGTTTCGCAAAGCCTGGCAGGATCGGGTAAAGTCGATGAGGCCATTGCACTGCTCAAACTAAATTTAGAATTTCATCCGGAATCTTTTATGAGCCACTATAGTCTTGGAGAAGCCCTGGCCATGAAAGGCGATAAAGAAGCGGCAGTAAAAAGTCTTGAAAAGGCTTATGAGATTATGCCAAACCCGCGCATCAAGAAGAAGATTGAGGAGATATCAAAGAAATAATCTACTTAGTGATTAGTGATTGACCGAAAAAGGCCAAATTTACTAGTACGAAGGCGTCTCGCCGAGTGTTTCTAAGCATGAGCTGAATGCAAAATCGTTCGGCGGGACGCCTCACGCTAGTTTTCGGTCCATCACTACTGGCGTTTTTCATAAGTTTCAAATCGGAAACCGTCTTTTCCTTCTTTTAGTGTGAGGGAAAAACGGTTTTCGATTATCTCCTCATATTCCGGAAAAAACGCATCTCCTTCATAGTCTCCTTCCACAATTGTTAGTTCGAGCCCATCCGCCATTTCCAAAGTTTCCTTGAAGACTCTTTCCCCGCCAATAACGAAAATTTTCTCTTCACCGACAATAGCTGCAAGCGCTGAGTCGATTGAAGGATAACTTGCCACGTCAGGATGCTCCGCAAGCGATTTGGAAGTTAGCACAAGACTACGTCGTTCAGGCAATGGCTTCCCGAGCCGTTCGACAATGGATTCGAATGTCTTGCGGCCCATGAGCACGGGGTAACCGATGGTGAGGCGCTTAAAACGTTTGAGGTCTTCGGAAATGTGCCAGGGCAATTTGCCGGCCTTGCCGATGACGCGGTTTTTTCCAGCAATAGCGGCAAGGATGATAATTTCCGGTCGCGCCATCAGACCGCAACTTCAAATTTGATTGGTTCGTGACACTGGTAGTCAACTAGCTTGAAGTCTTCAAATTGCAGATCGTTAAAAGGTTTGCGGGCGATTTCCAGGCGGGGCAAAGGCAGCGGTTCTCGTTTGAGCTGCTCTTTTAAGTTGTCAATGTGATTCAGATAAATATGCGCGTCCACCAGGGTGTGGGCGAACTCTCCCGGTCGCAAGCCAACTTCCTGAGCAATTGCCTGGGTAAGCAGGGCGTAGCAAGCCAGATTGAACGGCACACCGATAGCGATGTCGGCGCTGCGTTGGGTCAGGTGGCAATTGAGTCGGTCCCCCTGCACGTTGAGCACCCAAAAAGAATGGCATGGCGGCAGTTTACTGATGGCGGCATTCGCCGGGTGCCAGGCGTTGATGACAATCCGCCGCGAGTTGGGATTGTTTTTGAGTTCATCGATAGCCCAGCCAATCTGATCGAAGGTCAGAGAGCCGTCAGCTTCTTTGTGAACATGAGGATGAGATTCATCCACGAAAACTTCAGCGCCGAGAGCTGCGCCGTTTTGGGGAACCGGGTAGCGCCGCCAGTAGCGGCCGTAGGCGGTTTCCAGATTGCCGTTTTCGTCGGCCCAGTCATCCCAGATTTTGGTATGTTTCTGCAATTCTCGGATATGGTCTTGGCCGGAGAGATACCAGAAAACCTCGCGCAGCATGGAGTTGAAGTAAACTTTTTTTGTGGTTAAGAGCGGGTATCCGTCGGCCAGGTCGACTTTATAAAACTCCGAAAAAGTTGAAATCGTGTCGACGCCCGTCCGGTTGGATTTGTGGGTGCCTTTGGTCAGGACACGGTCCATGAGATCAAGATATTGGCGCATTTTATTTATTTGAGTTAAATCAAATTTATTTTTTATTTGGTTAATTCATAAACCTTCTAATCTTCAGAAGGAGGAGGTATTTGTACTTTTATTTCATTAGAGAATTTCGTCCATTCCTTTAACAACTCTTCATACTTATCTGGTTCCAATTCCTTGAGATCATTGAGCTCTGCCAAGTCTTTTGAAAGGTCATAAAGCTCAAAGTTTTCAGGAAGCAAAGGGCGTCTTATATTGGTGATTTTCCAATTTCCTTTTCTGATCATTGCCCAGTTATTATGTTCCATACCAAACACGTAATCGGAGGAATGCACTTCATTAACCTTCCCCAAAGCGAGAGGTATTATTGAATTGCCTTTAAGCGGATACAAATTATTGGTCTCGAATGTTTTTGGATATTTTGTGTTAGCCACTTCATAAAAAGTAGGCGCAATATCCATTAAGGTCACAAATCCATGATGAATTTCATTCTTTCTGTCAACATTTGGTCCTGTAATAATCATCGCAGCTGTCATACCTCCCTCAGTTGTAAAACCCTTGAAATAACGGAATGGTGAAGTCCCGGCTTCAGCCCATTGCGGACCATAAGATATAAAGGAGTTAGGTTTTCCCATAGTTTCATAGTCATCATTGAAATGTTCCCTAATAAATGGCCCATATTTATCATGGTAATAAAAATCACCCCCGGCGGCGCCATTATCAGACATAAATACAATTAATGTGTTTTCATATTCTCCAATATCTTTCAAGTATTGTATTAATCGGCCTATATTAAAATCCAGATTATCAACCATCCCAGCATATAATTCCATCTTTCTGGATTCTTTTGTTTTTTCTATTGCAGACAAGGAATTCCACGGTATTACTCGCTCATGATTGGGAGGAAGCACGGTGTTTTCAGGAACCATTCCGGCTTTTTTAAGGCTCGCAAGCCGTCTTTCCTTCAATTTTTCATATCCATCGTCATAATGCCCCTCATATTTCTGCCAATATTTTTCATCTACTTGCAATGGCCAATGTGGGGATGTGTAAGCGGCAAATGCAAAAAATGGTTTTTTATCTCCTTTGTGAAGGTCAATATATTCTATTAGTTTATCAGTATAAAAATCTGTCGAATAGTCACCTTCGTTCCATTTGACAGGTTTGCCATCTTCAGTATATGGTGAAATGGGATTATCTTCGAATAACCCTTGATCATCATAATGATTACCTGCCCCTTCAATAAGTACAAAGGAATGCTCAAACCCCTTTTGATGAGGATTGGACTCAGGGCTGTCGCCAAGATGCCACTTTCCCGCCATGTAGGTGTGGTAACCAGAATTCCTAAGCAATGCTGGTATTGTTACTATACGGTTTGTTAATCTACCTTCATATCCAAACTCACTGGTTTGATGACCTTGCCTACCCATCCCAGCAATATGGTTATCATTACCAGTTAACAACATTGCTCTGGTAGGAGCACACAAGGGAGAAGTATGAAATCTACTAAACCTCAAACCAGTGGCGGCTAAATTATCAATATTGGGTGTTTCGATATCACCGCCATAGCACCCAAGATCAGCATATCCTAGATCATCAGCAACCAACAAAAGAATATTGGGCCTATGATCCGCTTTCTTTTTTTCGGATGAGTCAGAACAAGATAACATTCCTGCTATTAGTAATAATGTTAGAAAACTTTGCAAGCATGAAAATCTGTATTTACAATGCCTTATCATAAATATTGATTCCCTTCTCTGTGCGTTATTTGGGAATTTTCCTATCTGTTATTTAGTCTGGTTCAAATTTATTACCATGATGCACATCTTTACGAAACACATAACTATTTGTTATGACATGGTCTCTGTGACCTCTGCGTGAATTAATCAAGTTAAATATAAGTCATCAAATAAAAACATGCAAATCAAATCCTTTCTTGAATGTTTTGAATTTGTTTTGCATATTTGAATCGCATAGGCCAAAAGGAGAAAACGTTGTGCAAGATCCAAGATTCGACAAATTAGCAAACGTCCTGGTTAAGCATTCTACCAACATTCAAGCCGGTGAATCCGTGCTCATTGAAGTCAGCGAAATTCCCGAAGAAATGGTGATTGCCCTCATCCGGAAAATTCGCGAGCACAAAGGAGTCCCGCTGGTCAGTATCAAAACCAGCCGGATTCAGCGCGAGCTTTTGCGCTGTGCGGATGAGAAAATCATGAAGCAAATCGGCGCTTATGAAACTTTCCGCATGAAAGGCGTTCAGGCTTATATCGGCGTGCGTGGCAGCTACAACATCACTGAGATGTCGGATGTACCCACCGCAGCGATGCGTCTTTACGAAACTCACTGGTTGAAGCCGGTTCATTTTGAACTCCGGGTGCCGAAAACCAAGTGGGTGATTCTGCGCTGGCCAACGCCATCGATGGCGCAGCAGGCGAAGATGAGCACGGAAGCATTCGAAGCGTTTTATTTTGATGTTTGCACCCTCGATTACTCCAAAATGGAAAAAGCCGCACAGCCGCTGCAGCAGCTGATGGAGTCGACCGATGAAGTTCGGCTGGTTGCTGCCGACACGGATCTGAAATTCAGCATTAAAGATATTCCGGTGATCTCCTGCGCCGGCAGCCACAACATCCCCGACGGCGAGTGCTTCACCGCCCCCGTTCGCGACTCGGTCAACGGAACGATTCATTATAACACCGCAACCATTTACCAGGGGACGACCTTCAGCGATGTTCGCCTGACGTTTGAGAAAGGAAAAATTGTCGAGGCCTCAGCAAATAACAACAAAAAACTCACTGAAATTTTAGATACAGATGAAGGTGCAAGATTTATTGGCGAATTCGCCATTGGTTTTAATCCTTACATTACCTCGCCAATGCTGGATATTTTGTTTGATGAGAAAATCTCCGGCTCCTGCCATTTTACCCCCGGCAAGGCCTACGAGGAAGCGGACAACGGCAACCGCTCGAACATTCACTGGGACATGGTCTTGATTCAAACACAGGAATTCGGTGGCGGTGAAATCTACTTTGACGGCCAGCTGATTCGCAAGGACGGGATTTTTGTCCTTCCTGAGTTAGAAGGACTTAATCCTAAAAATTTGAAATAAAATAATAGCCTTCTGCAAAACAGGACAAAGAGAACACTGATTAGCCCAGCGCGGCCTTCGGCTGCAACCAAATAATTAAACCACGGATTTTCACTGATTGACACAGATAAAATGCGTTTAAAAAAAGACTAAATCATGACACGCAATTTGAAATTTATAGAAATTTTGTAAGTAAGAAAAAGTGAAAGCTTGGTCCTTTGCCTGGCAGACTAGAGTCCGGGGAACATTTTGTTGGCGCCCCTACCTTCTGCGGAGGGCGACCCCGCAAGAAAGACGCGGTGAGCGGCTAACTATAAATGTGCGCGAAGCGCCACCCCTTGAGGAGGCGCACGCAGCCCGTGCAGGACGCCTGCTTTTGGCGG
>SMXC01000256.1 GCA_004356825.1 Caldithrix sp. | reverse complement strand
GTGTGGCTCGGGGCGGTGCCTGGCGGCACTCCATTCGTTTTTCGCGTTGTGCTGCACGGAGTAGCCTTTCCCCGGATAAACAATTCAGTGATTTTGGCTTTCGATGCGCGATGACGATTGATTGATGATTCTATTGCCTTCTTGTTTCTTTTTTTAGCAATATTGTTTTGTTTCTGATATGTTTGGGAAGTAAATGTTGGATTCGAAAAAATGAACGCAACCTACTTGACTTAAAAGCACCACTGTATTAGGGCATTTTATTGAACACAATAAGGGATGAATAGAAAGCATCCATTACCGACCTAAAAGTTATTGCGGGTCCAGTAGTTTTATGTCCACTATTTAACTAACCTTGGAGGATCATCGATATGCGAGCAAGAGTTGCTGTATTCGTACTATGTATGTCACTGACGGCCGTCGGCACCCGTGCTTCTGAAAACGAACGACGCTTTGTCGAGCTTGATGTATTCCAACTGGAATTTGCTTCAGATCCACAGATATCACCGGATGGCAGCCAGATTGTCTACGTTCGAAACGATATGAGCATCGTGAAGGATCGCAAGATGTCGAATCTTTGGATCATTAACGTCGACGGCACCGAACATCGAAAGCTGATAACGGAAGAGGGGAGACAATCATCCCCGCGCTGGTCGCCCGACGGAAGAAAAGTGGCCTACGTGGCTGGCACAGAAGCCGGGGCTCAGATCTTCTTACGCTGGATGGATACGGGACAAACGGCTCGTCTCGGCCAATTACCGGAAACACCCCGAAGCCTTAGCTGGTCGCCGAACGGCAAGTGGATTGCGTTCTCCATGCTTGTTAAAGAAGATGAGCCCAAGCTCGTTAAGCCTCCTGCAAAGCCGGACGGTGCCGACTGGGCAAAAGCGCCCCGGGTCATCACACGAGTGCGCCATGAGGCGGACGGCGTTGGTTACCTCGAGCCGGGATATAACCACCTGTTCATTCTGCCGGCAGAGGCAGGCACGCCCAAACAGGTTACAACCGGATCGTTCCATCATCGGGATGCCCCTGCCTGGACCCCGGACGGTAAGTCTCTCATTTTTTCCGCCAACCGGAATCCGAACTGGGAATATGAGTTCAGGAACTCAGAAATCTATTCTGTCTCCCTTGATGACGGTTCTATTCAAGCGTTGACAGACCGGAACGGACCGGACCACAGCCCCACTGTGTCACCCGACGGCAAGCAGATTGCTTACCTGAGCTACGAGGATAGGGTTCAAACCTACCAGGTAACCCAGCTTCACGTAATGAATCGCGACGGTAGTAACAAGCGTGTCGTCACCGCAAGCCTTGACCGAACCGTTTCCGATCCGGTTTGGGACAACAAAGGTAAAGGCATCTACGTTGTTTATACCGATCGAGGGAACACTAAAATTGGATACGCGAGCCTGCAGGGCAGCGTCAGGGTTCTCGCTGGAGACTTGGGTGGGACTTCTTTAGGCCGGCCCTATGGCGGTGGTTCGTTTTCGGTTTCTTCAGACGGCGTTATCGCCTATACGCACGGACGGCCTGAACGTCCCGCGGATGTCGCTATCTCGCAGAAAAATAAGGAGGACGTTCGTCTCATTACGAAGCTTAACGAGGACTTGCTTGGAGACCGGGACTTGGGCAAAGTAGAGGAAATTTGGTATGAGTCCTCTTACGATCAGCGCCAGATCCAGGGTTGGATAGTCACTCCGCCCGGATTCGATCCGGACAGAAAGTACCCACTCATTTTGGAGATTCATGGGGGTCCGATTTCTAATTATGGCGATCGGTTCTCTGCCGAGGTGCAATTGTACGCCGCGGCCGGATATGTGGTCCTCTACACGAATCCTCGTGGCAGCACGAGTTATGGCGAAGAGTTTGGCAATCTGCTTTACCACAACTACCCGGGGCAAGATTACGATGACCTCATCTCTGGGGTTGACGCAGTGATCGCGAGAGGATACATTTACGAGAAAAATCTCTTCGTAACTGGTGGCAGCGCGGGCGGCATCATGACTGCCTGGATTGTTGGCAAGACGCAACGATTCAGGGCAGCGGTTGTCGCTAAGCCCGTTATGAACTGGTACAGCAAGGTACTGGTGGCCGATAACTACTATAGCTACCACAATTATCGCTATCCCGGCCAGCCCTGGGAAAACCCCGAGATCTACATGAAATACTCGCCCATCTCGCTGGTTGGCAATGTAAGCACGCCCACGATGGTGATGGTTGGAACGGCCGATCTGAGAACGCCCCTGTCTGAAGCCAAGCAGTTGTACCATGCACTGAAACTTCGGAAAATAGAGACGGCGCTGGTCCAGATTCCGGGTGCATCACATAATATTGTAGCTCGGCCAAGCCAGTTGATCGCTAAGGTCGCTCATGTGCTGGCTTGGTTTGAGAAATATCGCCGGCAAGATGAGTTCTCCAGCAAGGAATGACCGTGGCATTGGGATCGATGGACTCAAGATTAATTTTTGCACAATTTGAAAGTTATACTTACACATAAACACGGCTCGAAAATAGAAACTCAAGAGTCATTGTGACTTGTGCGAAATCTTGGACTGGATTTATAGACTGATCCATGAGCACCGAAAACCTAGGAGGAGAGAGTGAAAACATTTAACCCCGGCCGTTTTTTAGTTTACATCCTTTTCAGTCTGTCTGTCGTTCTTAATTCGAATTCAACAGCCCAGGTTCCCCATCCTGCCGATGTCTTTGGCTTCACGCCAGGCGATGACTACAAGCTCGCCACTTACGACCAGATGCTCGAATATTATAAACAGCTCGATGCAGCCAGTGACCGGGTTCAAATGCGTGAAATCGGCATATCTGTACTGGGCAAGCCGCTGCTACTTCTTTTCATTTCAAGCGAAGAAAATATGAAACGACTTGATCACTGGCGCAATATTGCAGAGCAGTTGGCCCGCGCCCGCGTCAGTGATGAAACGGCTCAAGAGCTCATTGAGGAAGGCAAATCAATTGTCTGGATCGATGGCGGCCTGCACGCCACGGAAGTCGCCCATGCCCAAATGACCACGCTTTTAGCGCACAAAATTGTCACTGAGGAAACGTGGGAGATGCAAAGAATCCGGCAGAATACCATTCTCCTTTTGATGCCGGTCATGAATCCGGATGGCCTGGACATCGTCGCCTCCTGGTACAAACGCAATCTGGGCACTCCTTTCGAGACAACCCGACCGCCGTGGCTGTATCATCATTATGTTGGCCACGACAACAACCGCGACTGGTTCATGAACAACATGCCGGAATCTAAGGCGGTCACCCGGGTGATTTACAACGAATGGTACCCGCAGATCGTTTATAACCACCACCAAACCGGTCCGAGCTGGACGCGCATTTTTCTGCCGCCGTTTGCCGACCCGGTGAATCCAAATATTCATCCGGGCGTGACAACCGGGGTTAACCTGGTTGGCAGCGCCATGGCCAACCGGTTTGCAGTGAAGAAAATGCCGGGCGTTGTTTCAGACATTATTTACAGTATGTGGTGGAACGGCGGCATGCGCACTGTGCCTTATTTCCACAATATGATCGGCATTTTAACCGAGACAAGTCATGCCACTGCAACGCCGAGATTCTTCGAACCCGACTCGATTCCCAAAAGTGTTGGCGGCCGGCGCGGCGGCGGGTTGCCCACCGACGGCACGAATATTTTTTACCCCGACCCCTGGAAAGGCGGCGAGTCCCACTTCAGCGATCCGGTCCGGTACATGCTGACCGCATCCATGGCTGTTCTACGGGTTGCGGCAGACATGAAGGAGCACTGGCTTTCCAGCATTTATCAAATGGGGAGGGATGCGATTGAAAAAGGTGAAACGGAAAAGCCTTTTGCTTATGTCATCCCGGCGGCGCAATGGAACGCCGCAGAAGAGGTCAGTCTCGTCAACGTCCTCAGGATTGGCGGCGTCGAAGTGGAGAAAGCCACGAAAAGTTTTAAAGCAGGCGATAAAAAATATCCCGCAGGCTCATACGTGATCTACTCAGGTCAGGCCTTCCGGCCTTATCTCAAGGACTTGCTGGAAAAGCAGGAGTACCCCGACCGCCGCAGCTCGCCGGGTGGTCCGCCGGAAACGCCTTACGACCTGGCCGGCTGGACTCTGCCGATGCAAATGGGCATCCAGGTCGATCCTATTGAAAGCAGGTTTGAAGTCAGGACCGAGCGCGTAGTTGAAAAGGTCGTGCCGCATCCGGGGGAAGTGAAAGGAAGCGCCCGCTTCGGATATCTGCTTTCACGCCGGACAAATGCGAGTATTCTCGCTGTCAACCGGCTGCTAAAAAACGGCGAAGCAGTTTATCTTCTCAAGGCAGAAAATTCAGACGAAAAGAAAGAGGAGGCAGATAACTTTGTGATTGAATCGAATGGCGATTCAACCCAGAAAAGAGTTCAGGCGTTGTCAAAAGAGTTGGGCCTGGACTTCAAGGGAATCAACAAACGACCTTCCGCTAAAATGCTCCAATATAAACCGGCCCGGATCGGTTTGTATAAATCCTGGGTGAGTAACATGGATGAGGGGTGGACGCGCTGGCTTTTGCAAGAATACGCCTTTGCTGTCGACACTCTCCATGACGACATTATTCGAAATACCGACTTGTCAAAATACCATGCAATTATTCTGCCACATCAGTCGACAAACCGCATGCTTCATGGACACAGTCCGGGCACGATGCCCGAAGAATTTGTCGGCGGGCTTGGTCTGGAAGGAACACTTGCCCTGAAAAGATTTGCGGAACAGGGTGGAACCATCGTAGCCCTCGATGGAGCGAGTGACTTCGCCATCCAACAATTTGGCCTGCCGGTTGAAAATGTGGTCTCAGGCATCTCGTCCAAGCAATTTTTTATTCCAGGCTCGTTGGTGAAAATTCAAGTTGAAACTGATCATCCGTTAGCTTACGGCATGCAGAAAGAAGCGGCCGCATCATTTATTCGCAGCCGTGCTTTTGAGGTCGTACGCCTGGATCGCGAAGGGGAAGGCGGCAAGGAAGATATTCCCGAAGCGCCGGCTGCGCCGGTCGAAGTTGTGGCGCGTTATGCCGCAAAAGATATTCTGATGAGCGGCTGGGCGCTGGGAGAAAAAAAATATATTGGCGGCAAGGCGGCGATGATGCGAGTCCGGTTAGGAAAAGGCGATATTGTATTATTCGGGTTTCGACCGCAGTTTCGTGGGCAGTCGCGGGGAACTTATAAATTGTTGTTCAATGCGCTGCTAAACGCTACCCTGAATGAACCGGTGCCTGCAACCGGCGAAGAGACTGCCGGCGGACTAAATTAGATAGGGTTAACCCGGATAAACCGGAAATCCGAAAGCACGAAGTTCGAAATTCAAAACAAAATCAAACCTTGTCCCTGACTTGTTCAGGGATTTAATTTTCAAAAACTTCCTGTGCGAAGCATAAAAAAAGACCGTGTCGTTTCGAATTTTACACTCAAATCTACCCGTTTGGCTTTCAAAAAGTTCTTTGCCCAAGAAACAAAGAATTCACTCTTAAGGAACTAATGATGAATGTAATTAAAAATTTCCTCAAACTTTTGAACTGGCAAACAGCCATCGTGATTTCGTTGTCCATAGTTGCAACATATCTTTGCATAACGTTTGATATCGTCGTCGAGCTTCCAACCGGCTTAGTCGGCATTGCCATCGTTTTCCCGATTGTATTTTCAATAAACGCGGCTTATCGGCGGCGGGAAGAAGCGCTGCGTGCTTTTGCATCTTTAAAAGCCCATTCTGTGGCCCTCTTTTATGCACACCGCGATTGGGTTCCGAACAACAGCTCTGAACACCCGAAAAGAATCAAAGAGCTGATAAAAAGTCTCCTGGAAAGCATTCGCAAAAGCTTTATCTCTGAGTCGGAGAAGGAAGCTGACTTCCAACAAATTTATAACGTTTTTTCTCAAATGTCAGAGTCAATGGAAAAGCTGCGTGCCGCCCAGGTATCCGGTTCTGAAATTTCCCGCGCCAATCAGTATTTGCGCTCAATTATAATTGAATATGAGAAAATGCGCAATATCTTCGTATACCGTACCCCGACTGCCTTACGAGCTTACAGCCAGGTGTTTCTCACCGCTTTTCCGATTCTATTTGCCCCTTACTTTGCAGATTTGTCAGATAAACATTTTTTCAGTTTAGGCTTTCTGGTCGCAGCTTTTTATAGCCTGGTTTTGGTCAGTTTGGACAATATTCAGGAAGAGTTGGAAAACCCCTTTGACGAAGTTGGTGTGGACGATGTTGATTTGAACGTTGCAGAACAATATCAGAAGGTTCTAACGGGCGAAAATTAACTGTTCACAAAATGACACGATTGGCAAAATGATGAACGGAGAATATTTGCAAATGTAGGGCCAGGTTGCAAACCTGCCCCTACGACAAAAGATGTCTTGCCTGAAATCGCAATCTCCAATTCCTTGTGATGCCAAATCACCTGCATAGCATCTAAAAACGGAGGAGGACTAAATAAAATGCACATCCCAAAATTTATCATCCCAATTTTATTTCTGTTGATTCCTGCCCCGCCCATCAAGGCACAAAAGGCTAATTTTGAACTGGCTGAAAAATTCACCACACAGAAAATGGAGAAAATGGCTTCCAGTCTGTCGGTAGATCCAAATTGGTTCAAGGATGAAAACAGGTTCTGGTACGAGTACAAGAATACCGATGGCAAAAACTGGTATGTGGTCGATGCGGAAAAGAGAACAAAAAGAACGCTGTTTGATAAGGAAGATATGGCCGCACAGTTGGCAGAGTTGTTCAAAAAACCATTCAACAGCAAAGACCTGCCGCTGAAAGATTTTGAATACAATAAAGGCAAAGGTTTATTTACGTTCCATGTTGATAGCATCGAGGTTACCTATAAACTTGAAAACAGGAAGCTGGTCAAAGGTGATTCTCTGAAAAAGAAACCGGACGAAAAATGGATCACTTACTCACCCGACAGCACGTGGATCGCTTTTGCGCGCACCCACAACCTTTACATAATGAAAACAGATGACCCGGACAGCACCGAACACCAATTCACGACCGACGGCGAAAAATGGTACAGCTATCAGTTTGATGAAAAGGATACAACATCAACCAAACGGCTGCGTGCCCGTGTCGAGTGGTTTAAACATTCCAGGAAGCTCTTTTCGAGAAGACAAGACAAGAGAAAAATGGGAGACCTCTGGGTCATCAATTCGCTCAAGAAGCGTCCTGAGCTGGAGACTTATAAATACTCTATGCCGGGTGAAAAACATGTTGCCCAAACTGAAGTAGTTGTTTTCGACATTGAAAGTAAACAAAGCATTAAGTTAAAAATAGAGATAGATGGCTGGAAAGACTTGCGTATGGGAAATGGCCGCCGGTCTGCAAACACCGGATTCTTCACCTCGAAAGATTCTGATGATCTTTATTTCATTGTTCGTGATCGAACCTGGAAAAAAATAGCGGTCTGTAAAGCAAACACAACCACCGGCGAAGTTGAAGTTGTGATTTCAGAGGAGAGCAACCCTTATGTCAGCCGCAGGTTTGCAGATGTGGCGGTAATTGAAGATGGCAAGGAATTTATCTGGTGGTCCGAGCGCACCGGCTGGGGACAGCTTTATCGCTACGACAGCAAGGGCACCCTGAAAAAAAGAATCACCAACGGATATTTTATCGTCGGTGATATGATGAAAATCGATACGCTGAAGCAGGTGATTTATTTTCGAGGATTCGGCCGTGAAAAAGGGGTCGATCCAAATTACACCATGAATTACCGAATCAATTTTGACGGTACTGGACTAAAGCTCTTGTCGCCGGAAAACGCAACGCACTCGTTCAGCATGTCGGACAAAATGGGATACTTCGTTGATAATTATTCCCGTGTGGATATGCCGCCAAGGTCAGTTTTGCGGGACGTCACCGGCCGGGTGGTCATGGAGTTGGAAGAGACCGACATCAGCCGGATGGTGGAAGCTGGCTGGAAAATGCCGGCAGTTTTTACTGTCAAAGCCGCCGATGACGTTACGGATCTTTAC
>SMXC01000255.1 GCA_004356825.1 Caldithrix sp. | reverse complement strand
CCCTTCCACTACTGCCAGCGGCACGCTCGGGTGGACCACACGTCCTTCAGGAATGGCCCGCATTGATATTGCTTGATAATTCCCATTGTCATTGAGCCATTTGAGAAAATCTTGTTCGAATACCGGCTTTCCAGTCCGTCCCCGCTGGGCGCTCAAATATTGGATGTCCTCCTTGCGAAATCTGACATTCCGCATCCAATCGGTTAACCATTCAAGGCCGGCCATGATGCAGTAACCTGCTTTGTGGACGCCATAATCCGGATAATCGCGGAAGAAAAAATCAAACTGCGCTGGTTTCTCATGGACGCCCATGCGATAGTAAAGCTGGGCCATTGTGAGTTGGTACTGATCGGTGAAGAGAATACCTTCGGCGGTGGATTTATCTGGTTTATTCATTGAAATAAAAACTTAACAAGCTGAAAGCTGAACTCCAAACTATTTCAAATCTTTTAAAACTTCGCGGGCGGCGTTATAACCCGGGGCGCCGGTCACGCCACCGCCTGGATGTGTGCCTGCCCCGCAGAGATATAAATTTTCAACCGGCGTACGGTAGCGGCCCCAACCTGGCACCGGCCGCATCAACAGAAGTTGATCCAGTCCCATTTGGCCATGGAAAATACTGCCCTCGGTCAGGCCGTAATCGCGCTCAAAATCTAAAGGCGTTAGAAGATGTTGATGCAAAATGAGTTTCCTGAAATTCGGCGCATATTTGGAAATTGTTTTAATGATCACTTCCGCTAATTTCTCTTTCTGTTCGTCCCAGTCTCCTGACTTGAGACGGTAAGGTGCATATTGCATGGTGACGGACATCACATGCTGACCTTCCGGGGCAAACATTGAATCCAGCACTGAGGGAAGAACGATGTCTAAACTGGGTTGTTTCGAGAAGGTGCCATATTTTGCATCATCATAGGCGCGCTCCAAATACTCGAGACTTGGACAAATGATGATGTGGCCGCTCAGTTGACTCCCAGGGTTGGCAACGCCTTTGAATTTCGGCAGGCCGCTGAGAGCAAAATTCATTTTTGCTGTGGTGCCGCGAAAGCGAATATTTTTCACCATTCGGTTGAATTGGGGTCCAAGATTTGGCGCTCCTACCAAATCAAAAAAAGTTCTGCGGGGATCCGCATTTGAAATAATTGCTTGAGCTGAAAGCTCGTCACCGTTTGCAAGCACGACACTTTGGGCTTGATATTCATTTACGACGATTTGCTTGACTTCAACCCCGGTTTTGATTTCAGCGCCGTGCTGTTTTGCGGCTTTCGCCAAAGCCATGGATAATTGCCCCATTCCACCGCGCACGAATTTGCTCGCTCTAAATCCGCAGGAGGAACCAATGGCGTGATAAAGCATCATAAAAGTCGTTCCCGAAGCCATCGGGCCCTGCATGCTGCCGGTCACACCCGACGCACCGATCGCGCCTTTCAAAGCATCGCTCTCAAACCATTCATCCAGGAATTGTATGGCCGGCATGGGAAGAACTTTCAAAAAAGCCATCATGTCCTGCTTGCCGAGGCGTTTAAGCTGTAACCCCGATTTGATCCAGGGCAATAAGTCCCGGAAGTTTAAATCTTTTACAGGCGGTGGAGTTGAAGTTCGTACCCCGGCCAGAACTTTCGTCAACTGTTCAAGGTGCTGACAAAATTGTGGAAATTTAACCGCATCGGTTTTTGAGAAATGAGCAATTTCTTCCTGGCTCTTTTTTACATCCCGCCAGAGAGTCAGGGGTGTGCCATCCGGTTGCAATGCGCATGCTTCGACCTGACTATCGATAAATTCAAGCCCATATTTCTGCAAGTCGAGTTTGCTGACAATTTCAGGGAGCAACAACCCCGCATCGTGGGCGCCGGTATTGAATTTAAATCCCGGGAAAAATTCTTCAGTCGCGGCTGCGCCGCCAAGACATTGCCGGCGTTCCAGAACCAGTACCTTTTTACCAGCCTTTGCTAAGAACGCGGCAGTTACGAGACCGTTGTGGCCGGCTCCGATTATGATTGCGTCGTAGTTATAGGACATACTTGTTAACCACTAATGATCACGAAACTAACACCCATTCAAAACACTTTTTTAATTAATTGTCACCAAAACTACATGGAGACCGAGGCATCTGGCCTTTCGTTCCGACGCAGAGCATCGGAACGAGATTGTTAAGTGAGGAGCGAGTTCAGGGACTGCGCTCATTGCCCTTCCCTCCTCGGCTTCCGTAGATCCTTCAAAATTTCCATCGCTGCTAATCTTCCCGGCGCCCCCATAATCCCACCGCCGGGATGCGTGCCGGATCCGCACTGGTAGTAATTCTTCACCGGTGTGCGATACTTGGCAATCCCGGCCGCAGGGCGCAAGAAAAAAAGTTGTGAAAGGCTCAGTTCGCCTGCAAAAATATTGCCCTGCGACAAGCCAATGGTTTGCTCGATATCCAGCGGCGTAATCACCTGCCGGTGTAAAATAATATCTTTTAGATTCGGAATATATTCAGCCACCGTGTTGATGACGGTATCACCAAATTCTTCGCGGCGCTCCTCCCAGGTTCCTTCTTTTAGATTGTAAGGCGCGTATTGCACGAAACAAGACATGACGTGTTTCCCCGGCGGCGCCATGTCAGGATCGATCATAGAAGGAATAATAATATCGATATACGGTTTTTGTGAAAAGTTACCGTACTTGGCATCATCGTAGGCGCGCTCGAGGTAATCCACGCTTGGACTAATCGAAATGGCGCCGCGTAAATGCGGCCCGTAACCGGGCATACATTTTAAATCGGGTGCGGCATCAAGAGCCAGGTTCACTTTTCCGGAAGAGCCGTTAAATTTAAACTTTTTAATCGAGGCGAGCAAATCTACCGGCAAATGTTCAGCATCGATTAGTTTTAGAAAAGTCATGTTGGGATCCAGAGAGGAGACCACTACATCCGACAAAAATTCGTTACCATTCTTAAGCGCGACTCCGGCAACCTTCCCGCCTTTGACCATTACCTTTTCCACAGCGGTTTCGGTTTGTATTTCCACGCCGAGCTCCCGGGCGGCGCTGGCGATGGCATCCGCAATTGCTCCGGTGCCGCCTTTAGCAAACCCCCAGGTGCGAAAGTTACCATCGATCTCGCCCATATAGTGGTGCAGCAACACATAAGCAGTTCCCGGCGAACGCGGTCCTAAAAATGTTCCGATGATTCCGCTGGCCGCAAGGGTCGCTTTCAAGACATCGGTTTCGAACCATTGCTCGAGAAAGTCGGCTGAGCTCATGGTCATTAATTTGATAAGCATGTGGAGATTTTCCTCGCTCAGGCCAAGCAAATGCTTCCCCAATCCGGCAAGGCCAAACAGATCCTTAGGATTAATTTTCGTCGGATCGGGCGGGATAATCCCAAGCATATATTTAACAGCTTTAGCCATAAACAACATGGTGCGGCCGTAATCCTCGTAAGCTTCTGCATCTCGCTGGGAGAAGCGGGCAATGTCCCGCAAAGTGCGATAATGGTCATTGTCGCGATAAAGACAGGTGCCATCCGAAAGCGGGGTCAATGTACTTTCGAGGGGTAAAACGGTTAAGCCATGTCTCGGCAAATCGAGGTCGCGAATAATCTCCGGCCGCATCAAACTAACGACATAAGAGAAAACAGTGTATTTAAATCCGGGGTACAATTCTTCCGTCACGGTGGCGCCGCCAACCAAATACCGCTGTTCCAGGACCAGGACTTTTAACCCGGCCCGGGCCAGATAAGCCGCGTTTATCAGGCCGTTGTGGCCGCCGCCGATTATGATTGCGTCGTATTTATTTGGCATATTTTTGGGTATTAATTTAGAAAGTCTCGCGTAACATTCTGGATACTCAGACTTTTACTCGTCCCCATAATCTGCGTGGGGGACGCAACGACCGGAGTTCCCGGCCTTTCGTTCCGACGCAGAGCATCGCAACGAGACAGGTACGCTCTTCGCTTCTCGCTCCCTCGATCTTCGTGTTAGTTACTCTCACTCGCTTTTGGGACAACTCCTTTTCCGCTCCGGGTTAAAAAACGGCGTCTGCACAACCGTCGCTTCTGCTTGTTTACGGACAAACTCAACGGTAATCTCGAAATTAACTTTCGTTCCGGGTTCGGCATACTCCGTTTTCAGAGTTGCCAGGGCAATATATTTTTTTAGGAGAGGTGAAAATGTGCTGCTGGTGGCCTGGCCGATTTGCTTGCCTTTTTTATAAACAGGAACTGCGAGTCGTGAGGCCGTGCCGGCAACCAGTGGCGGCAAATCAACTGCATCAAACAATCTTTCAATATCCTGCCATTTTACTTCAAGGCCAACCAGATTCCACCTAGAGCCTTTTTCCTTTTCGGCCAACAGGGCTTTGCGGCCGACAAAATCTTTATTAGCGAGTTTAACCGACCATCCCAATCCTGCTTCAAACGGCGAGGACTTGCGCGCTTCGATAAGCGCCTTCATGCTGGAGATATAATCGACTTCAATAAGCAGCAGTCCGGCCTCAATGCGCACCATGTCAAGTGCATCCAGGCCGGCGGCGGTAATGCCATGGCCTCTGCCCGTTTCCATAAGAGCATCCCACAATTTCAAAGCATTTTCAGGAGCAACCCAAAGCTCATAACCGAGGTCACCGGTGTAGCCGGTACGGGAAATGGTTACCGGGAAGCCGTCAATCTCACCATCTGCCAGCCAGAAGAATTTTAACGAATCTAAATCCGCTCCGGTAAAAATTTCTTTTAAAATGTTCCTTGAATTGGGTCCCTGTAAAGCCAGAGCGCAAAGTTTTTCCGAGACATTTTCGATGTTGACAGCCATCCCCAGGCCGCAGTCCTGAAACCAACGCAGGCTCGGATCCGCCGCCGTTATCCGGAAATGATTTTCCTGCAAACGTTGGACTGTACCATCATCTATCATTTTTCCGGCTTCATCACACCAGGAAGTGTACAGTACTTGACCCACTTTACATTTTGAAACATCGCGGGTAATAATCCGATCAACAAGGAGAGCGGCATCCGGGCCAGTGATTTCGTATTTAAACAGAGAATTTACGTCGATCAAACCGGCTGAATTTCGAATCGCGTAATATTCATGATCATGTGTCGGTCCGTATTTTATGGCCGCCAGATAACCGGACCAATTTCGCCACTCATGGCTTTTGCACAGCACTGAAGTACGAAGATGGAATGGAGTTGGAATGGGCATTGAAATCTCAAAGAAAAATTCAAAATTACAAGCCAGTAATATACGTAAAATAAAATAATTAGCAAACTTTTTTGAAAACATTATATTAAGTTTTTATTTGATTTCCAAAAAAATGAGGCGAAGTTTATCCCTCCCTGCAGAATTTAAAATAATTGATTTTTACAAACAAAATTGCTACGATCAATAGGTATAAACTTACCAGGATTCCAACCCATGAATGCTTTCCTGAGGATTCTCTTAGCAATAGCAATCATTCAATGCATCGGTTCATTTGGCTTTCTTCAAGCAGAAGAACCCTCCAGACAAGTTCCCGACCTGCGAACCCGAAAAACCGGCAGTGACTGGCCTACTTTTCTCGGGCCGAACGGCAACAGCAAGTCTGATGAAACCTCGGTAATTAGCCTCTGGCCGGATTCTGGCTTACCGATTGTCTGGCACAAAAAAATTGCTGAAGGATACGGTGCGCCTTCCATTTCAAAAGGCCGCCTGTTTTTATTCGACCAGGCTGGCGACCAGGTACGATTAACTTGCCTGAGCAGTGAAACCGGTGCAGAGATCTGGCGATTTGG
>SMXC01000254.1 GCA_004356825.1 Caldithrix sp. | reverse complement strand
TTCCCGAAGGCCGAATCTGACTCACACGGCGTGACAGCTGCTTTTCTTTTGGCAATAAGGGCTCCTCTGGTTATCATCCAATTTAATATCGACTTCTCCATCCCAAATTTAAAAGTTTTGAACTAAACTTACAAGTGAATTTCTTTCCTCCAAGTTTTAACGGCTTTTATTAAATACGAATATTACTGGAATAGAGCCAAAACCTGCACAAGAACCTTTGCGGCTATGCGACTTTGTATACTCTTTTAATGCTCCTTTTTTGGTTCCGGCTTATCCGGCTTAGGACTAAATCACTCCAAATTACCAAAATACGCCAGAAGTACCGCTTCAAGAATTGCTTGCTATTATTTTTTGAGATGGTTATTTTCTGCAATCTAACTGCATTCGGCTGACAAAACCGTGGAAGTTTAATTTTGCAATGAAATTATTTTTGAAATTTATATTACCTGCTGTTGGCGTTCTTTTTCTCCTTGGCTTACTAATATTCCTTCGATCCTCAAAAAATCACAACGATAACATTTCTACATCAAAATCGCGGACAGCGTACGTCTTCCTAAATCTTGATCCCAAAGTTGAATATGTCGGAGATGAGGACTGCGCCGATTGCCACTCGGAAATTTACCAAACCTTCAAACAAACCGGCATGGGCCGCTCTTTTTACCCGCCCACTACAGAGAATATTATTGAGGATTACACGAAACACAATCATGTCTATGATCGAAAATCAAATTTACATTACGAGGTGTACGAGAAAGATGGCCATTTCTTTCAATCAGAATATCGGCTCGATGAGAAAAAAAGAACCCACGAACTTGTTCGAAAAATTGATTATATCGTTG
Source organism: Caldithrix sp. (assembly GCA_004356825.1). Lineage (GTDB taxonomy): Bacteria > Zhuqueibacterota > Zhuqueibacteria > Oceanimicrobiales > Oceanimicrobiaceae > Oceanimicrobium. The sequence goes on along the minus strand of SMXC01000254.1, from coordinate 8,617 downwards.
GTTCCGGTAATCATAATCGTACCTATTTAAGAAATGACAACGGCTTTCTTTATGAAATGCCGGTTACCTGGTACAGTGAAAAAAACGTTTGGGACCTGAGTCCCGGTTATCACACCCGCAATCTGCGTTTTTCAAGGCCCATTGTGCAGGAATGCATGAACTGTCACAATTCTTATGCCGGGCACGTCGAACATTCGGAAAATCTTTATTCAGACGTACCGTCAGGAATCGGCTGCGAACGTTGTCACGGTCCAGGGCAACTGCACGTGGAGCGGCGGCAAAATTCTACATTCGCCGAGTTGAAGAATATGCAGTTTGACAGCACGATCGTTAACCCAAAACATTTATCTCCTGATTTACAAATGGATGTTTGCCGTCAATGTCATTTACAGGGTGACATCAGAGTCATCAAAAAAGGAAAGAAGGAATCGGATTTTCGGCCGGGTTTCAGATTGACCGACATAAAATCGGTTTACATTCGCGACAAAGTACCTTCGGGTGACTTCCGAATTGCAAGCCATGGTGCACGGCTTTCTTTAAGTACCTGCTTCCTGAAAAGCGGCGGTAACATGGTTTGTACAACCTGTCATAATCCGCACAAACCTGTGCAAACACTTTCAAGATCATTCTTTAACGAGAGATGTTTGATCTGCCACAACTTAGAAACTCTTAGTCAAGCAAATAGCCAGGCCAATCATCGTAGCACCGGTGATTGCGTCTCATGCCATATGCGCCAAGGTGCGACCTCGGATATTTTGCATGTCAATTTTACGGACCACTGGATTCGCAAAGAAATTAAAGAGCTTTCCAAAACTGAGTCCGATTTGTTACAAAGTCAAGATGGAGCAGCCGTTACTTTTAAAGATTTTTATGAAGAGCAGGATTCGGCGGCGGGCTTGAGGCTTGGCATTGCTTATGTAAAATATTTTGAGTCTAAGCACGGATTAAAAGAATATTTGCAACGCGCAATTCCGCTCATGACTTCCGGACTCCAAAGCCATCCCGATCACCAGAATGGTTTGTACTTTCTCGGCAAAGCTTACGCTCACCTCGGGCGTCTTAATGAAGCTTCAATAGTTTTTCAAAATTTGATCCAGTTGGCCCCGCAACATGCTTTGGGCCATTTTCAGCTCGGGTCGATTTCGCAAAAACTACATCAGTCCGCCCAGGCAATTGCGGCGTATCAAACTTCATTGGCTATTTTCCCGTATAATGCAACCGCTTTAAATAACCTTGGGAATATTTATTCTGAGTCTCCGGATCCGCAAAAGGCAATTGAGTTTTATGAAAGAGCTTTACAAGTCCAGTCAGACTTTACATTAGCATATAATAACCTTGGCGATCTTTATGCTTACAAACTTAATGATTTTGAGACCGGAAGTAAGTATTTTAAAATGGCCCTGCAACAAGATCCTGATTTTGTTACAGCATTACATAATTTAGGAAATATAAGCCTGGGAACCGGAAATGAAAATGAAGCATTGAAATATTTCGAGGCGGCGGTTAAAGTTGATTCGCAATTTGTGCCGGCTTATGGTAACCTGGCAGTCATTCATTTACGCCGTGGAGAAAAGAAAAAAGCGATTGGTTATCTACGCAAAGTACTTAGCATTGACTCGGAAGACCTCCGCGCTCAAGATATGCTCAGACAAATCGAGAATTCTAATTAGAATTGGCTGCAACGACCTCGAGTCTTCCGCCCTGGCGGCGCATGGGTAGATTTAGATAATCAGTCCCAGGTTCGATAAATTTTTCGCCAAGGCTTTGAAGTAGCGCGTTGGGAATTTCTTCATGTCTTATCAAAATATGTGGAATCACTTCATACGCACCAACCGGAAGCACGCCTCCTGCGCCGCCAATATCGAAATCCTTTTCAATAATTTGCTTCACAGATCCGATAATATGCGCGGTCTGGTTTGGATTACCTTTTGAAGATTGAAATAAAAACAACTGTTCTGTATTTAAATTCTTTAAAATGACCGTCCCGAGTGGTCGTCCGAAAGTGGTCGGGAAAACTACCGTAGCAGAGTCATTCAACGGCGTTACTAAATGAACATCCACGTTGATGACTCCGGAATACGACGTAGAAATAGAAGTCGGCTCTACAACGGTATTTATGTCTAAGAATTTTTGCAGTTCCTTCGGTTGATTTAACTCACCCTCTTTATTAATTTCACCCTGGGCAAAAATAAATTCGCCGTTTCGCGTCACCACAGTAGTTGATTTTAAACCATAATTAGCGAGATAGAAATAGAGACTGAAACTGCCCGTAACACCGCTCGGGGTTCCCTGGGCTGCAGGGGGTGGTAAAGTAACCCTGAACTCACCCTTGGCATCCGACCTGACGCCAATGCCAAAACCTTCAAGCCAGATATAGACGCCTTCCGCATCAAAACCGTCACTGAGTACAACTTTGCCGCTTATTTCTCTATTTCCGGAACTGATTTCGTCTGAATCAAATGGACTTTTAGTACAGGAGATAACAAGAAAACTCAAGTAGAAACATATCGACACGCTGCAAATAAATTTAATCAACTTCATTTCAAGAGTTCCTCACCTGAGTATAAATTGCCGGGTAATTTATGTTAATACTGGGCGCCCACAGTCATGTAAAATCTGCGGTCTCGAATTGTAAGGCCTGACAATTCCGTGTCGTCATCCCTTAACAAATTGCGTCCACTCACGTTGGCAAATAATTTGATTTTCGAAATTTCAAATCTCTTACTTAAATGAACATCCAGGTTAGTATAAGCCCGTAAAGGAATCTCATCAAAGGTGCTGCTATTCGCTTTACGAACCAAAGCTACCTGCTCCCCTTCTTTAAACAAAAATATCTGCAGAGCATAGCCAGCGTGATCAATATTTAGGTTCAAGGTACCTTTGAAATCCGATTTAAACGGAAATACATTTTTGTCAGAAATGAAATAGCGGGAAAGTCCAACCCCAAAGGTTACTTTTTTCTTTAACAAGAAAACATTTGATTCTCCTTCAAGGCCGGTAATTCTCGCTGTTGGCGCATTATCATAAAAGGGTACTGGAAAACCAGGTACGGTAAAAATACGAAATTTATTGTCATATAAATTTTGGAAGTAACTTGCCGAAATCTCCCAGCCGTTGATAGATCTGTGGTCTTCGACTTCCATAGTAACGGTGGTACTGATTTCCAGGCTGCGGCTTGTTTCAGGATTAAGATTTGCCTGATTGGCAATTCCTGTGAGAACATTCGGGATGCTAATCTGTTGAAGAAGAGTTGGAAATTTGGTATTCGAGCCGTAAGTAAAATAAGACTCGAACATAAGGTCATTGCGCTGGCCATGCAATCTTGCAGCAAATTTGACCTGCGTATCCTGCCAGTCGTTGCTGTTAAAAATCCCGGTCGAGCCATTTCTTGAGACCGGATTAAGCTGCTCATCCTGCACAATGTCATGCCTCAAACTAACATCTAAATCCAGGCTGTTCAGAAAATCAGAACCAGTTGGTCCATGGTATTTGAGAATCGACACAAAACCGTGATGGTTTCTTCTTAAATCCGACGACTCTAGGCCCACTTGTTCTTCATTAAAATTTTTTCTGATATCGACAAAATCCAAGTGAGCGATTTTCACTTGATAAGCAAATAACAAATCCAGCCTATTCAGCTTAAATCTTTTTTCAGTATCAATCTGGAGCGTTCGCTCATCAATGTTACGCTCCAGCAGACCGCTCCCACTTACCAAAAATTGCGTCTCATCTAACCGTCGTAACGACACTGAAAGATCTAAATTTCTAATTTTGAACAAATCCCCGGCGTATTGCAGAGAAAGTAAGTGATTGAAGCTGGCCAAATATTCTGAATCTCGTTGGTTTTCATAATCAAGATCGGTAAAAAGATACATTGCACTCAGCAGATTTCGACGAAGATTTCGAGTATCCCGGGAAAAACTAAAGCTAAGATTTGCAGTATGATGCAAAGAAGTATTGGTTAGTTTTTGTCTGCCGGGTAGTGCATTCCTAAAATTTCTTTCTGCGCCACCACGTTTAAAGCTATATGATCCGAGTAACCGGTTTAGTCTTTTATAAAAGTGCAAACCCCAGTTTCCCGAACGGTAAGTCCCCAGCCGCTGTTGAAATCGCACCGTGTAATCTTGCTCTATTTTGGGTACAATATTGATTACTCCGGAAAAAGTTTCCGAACCGTAAAGGGCGGTATTGCTCCCTTTGATGATTTCAAACCTTTCTACATCCTCCAGGTCGATAAGCGAGAAATCAAAAACATTATTGTAGGAGCTGTTCATTTTAATACCGTTGAACATTACCGCCACTTCATCAGGATTACCGCCTCGAATGGAGACGGTTTTCTTGCCGCTAAGCTGCTCATCAATTTGTATGCTGTGGTCCGTTCGCAGCAAATCAGCCGCGTCGACATAACCCCGGATTTCGAAATCTTTTGCTTCTATTATTGAAACGTGCTGGGGAAGGTCCTTTTGAATTTCGGGTCCTTGAATCCCAGCCCCTTCAACTTCGACCGGCTGTAAAGGAATTACACGCGGCTGCAAATAAACATATCTCATTGTGGCCAGAGAGTCTAACGGAACTTCGTATATCTCATAACCGATATGTCTAAAAACAACTATCTGACCAGGAGTGGACTGAGCGACTTTCAATGAAAAACGTCCGGCTGCATCACTTGTTGTGCCGACTTTAGTCCCCTTGATAAAAATATTTACATTGCGAATTTTCCGATGAGTATTGATGTCTCGAACGATGGCATATATGAAAATCTCTGCAACACTGATATTGGCCCAGAAAAGAATATAGAATAATATTATGCTAAGTTTTTTTATTTTCATTATATTCCAAAATCAATATATGATTAATCAGCTTGGTCCTTAAAATTACACCACGAACTTTAAGGAAGTGACCTCGCGACGCGAAAGCCGACATGGCTTTCAGACAATGGATCCAAATCAAAAGTGCTGTCGCCATTGGTATTAATAGCACCGCGAAAAGCGGATCGGCATCTAATATCTTCGCAGAACCAGCAACCGCCACGCCAGACCACCAGTCCTCCCGGGAAAATGCCTAAAGGCATAGTCGGTCCCGGTCCTTTTGGGTTTTCGGAAGGACTTACGGAAAAATAATCCGGATCAAATTGATCAAAGACATACTCGGCAACATTTCCGGATAAGTCATAAATACCAAATGCGTTTGGTGGGAAGGACCCGATAGGAGCCAACCCTTCAAATATGTCCTGTCCTTCCTGACCTGAATAATTGGCAAGGTCGTGACTTATCGTGCCATTTTGAGTACCGTATTCCAGTTGTTGTCCAGCTCGACTTGCTTTTTCCCATTCTGCTTCCGTTGGTAACCGTAATCCATAAAACCTGCAAAATGCAGCGGCGCCATACCAATTCAATCTAACGACAGGATAATTTTCGAATCCTGAGACGACAGTAAATTCAGTACCGGTATATTCTATGAATTTATCAGGAAACTGGGAACCTGGTTGTATCCAGGAATAAATTAATGAAGCAAAAGGTCCCTTTGAAGCTTTGACGATGCTCGACCCAAAAATCTGAAGTTCTCCAACTTTTAAAGCCTGATTTAAATAGGTTACATATTGTTCATTGGTAACTTCATACTTGGCTATTTCGAATTCATCTATAAAAACTTGGTGTGCGGGTTGTTCAATTGCACTACCATTATCATCCCCCATAAGAAACGTCCCGGCCGGAATTCTTACCACCTCAAACGGAAGACTCAATGTGGTCTGAATTTCTACTTCACTCTGTATCGTTAGCGTTTGAAATTCACCCGTTATCGTTTCGTTTCCGGTCGCTCCGGAAAACGTTTGCAATAATCCATTACTATCAATGGTTGCGGACACCCCTGGTGAAAGCGACCATTTGACCTTTTTGTTGATAAAAGCCAGACTAAAGTCATGAAATCGACCGAAGGCATCAAATTGAATCGAAGCCCCAGCCTGGACAGTGGTTATAACCGGCCATATCGCCAATGAGGTGGCCCGTAATGTTACGTCGATCTCCGTCGTGGCAACTTGCCCCCCAAATTCAGCCCTGACAGTTTCAACGCCAGTGGAACTATTATCAGCCTTAAATACGCCTTTTTCATCAACTGTCCCCAAACCGCCCATAGAAGTTGACCACACTGCTTCTGTCGTTACGTCTTCAGATGTGCCATCTCCCAGTTCAATAATTGCGGAGAGTTGTAATGACCCTCCGGCATAAATAAAAAGAGCTGGCGCTTTGATTTGCAGTCCAACAGGAAAATTGTCAGGAGCAGTCGGTTTACTTCTACAACTAAAAAAACAATTCAAAATCAAGATACAAGTAAGCGTTTTTATAATGGCTACCTTTAAAAATATGTTAATCATAGGCATGTTATATTTTAAAATGACAGATGGATATTCAGATAAGGTTGTCACACTAAATACGTACAATTGGGGAACGAAGTTATTCCTGTTTTAAAGGAATCGCTATTTAAGCAAAACTAATTTCTTTTGAATCGAAACAGAATCCCCAGATTTAAGCGAATACAAATAGACTCCGCTGCCAACTGCGCGACCAGAAGCATCACTGCCGTCCCAATGTAATTTCATCAACCCGGGCTGAGCAGCGCCTTTAAACAAAGTATTTACTTTTTGCCCATGCACGTTAAAGACAGTGACTTCAAAGGAACCGGCGTTAGCAGGCACTTCTAAAGAAATCGTTGTCCCGGCATTAAACGGATTGGGATAATTTTGCTGCAGTTGAAAAGTCTCAGGGAGTGCAAAGTCCGCGTTTGGGGAATCGATACTGGTTAAGACGGCGCCAAGCAAGACATACACTCTTCCAGCCGGCTCTGCGTCCTCGGCCGCCACCACAATGTCACCCTGCCCGTCGCCATTGATGTCACCGACCGCGACAGCATTTCCCAAAAGATGGGTCGCGGCAGCACCAACCACAACAACGTCGGAAACATCGGTTTTAAATTTAGCTTTTACAGGAAAAGTAGAACGGCCGAGAAAAACAAACAATTTTCCCGACTGAGTGCGGGCTTCAGGCGAAGAAAATGGCGCCCCGATAATGAGGTCGTCAATGTCATCATTATCCACTTTCCCAAACGCCAAAGAGATTTCAAAATTCACGACATCCGCAGCACCAACGATTGTGATATCCGATGTATCGGCTGCTAAATTAATTTCGTCTGGCCAGGCGCCATCATTTTCAAAAACATATACTTTTCCGGCATTAACCGGATCCCCATCATCAGCTCTTCTGGCGCCGACCACCAAATCCGTTAGCCCGTCTCCATTGAAATCTCCGGAAGTCACAGAAATTCCCAAGTGATCCTGCCCGCTCTCACCTGACACAGTTATATCGGGATCGTCGACCGCCAGATCTATTTGTTTTTGCGTGGAGTCGCTCATAAACAAAACATACGTTTTACCAATATCAATAAAACCCACATCCGAATTCGCTTTGAAGTTGCCGATGATCAAGTCATCCCAGCCGTCATTGTTTAAATCGCCTGCAGCAACAGCATTGCCCATAAATTGGTTTTCTCTCACTCCTAAAACAGTCAGATCGGCTGTTCCCCGGGAAAGATCAATGCTTGACGACCAATCAATAACCCCGTGAAACACGAAAACTTTTCCCGCATTAGAAATGTCCGGAAGATCGGCCAAAGGAACGCCGACAATCAGATCGTTATAATCATCACGATTAACATTGCCTATTGCAAGCGCTTCACCAAATTCGTCGAACTCGGCTTCACCGTGTATTTGCACTTCGGCATCACTTGTGGTCATTTGTGCCGGGAAAGACGCTTTGCCGAAAATAATTGAAACTGTTCCGACTTTTTCCCGATTGTTAACAGTCGTTCCAGGTGCGCTCATAATAAGATCGTCAATCTGATCGCCATTTACATCCGCAGAAATAACGGCTGTCCCAAGCCCGGCATGAGGCTGGCTGCCAACTATCTCCAAATCAGCGGATTCGGTATTCAGGTCCCTTTGACCGCCTATCCAGGCCGATCCGAAAAAAACATAGACTCGACCCTCCAATTGCCTTGACAAGGAATCCAAACCCGGGGCGCCAATAATTAAATCCCCTTTGCCATCCCCATTAATATCACCAATAGCTATTGAGTGTCCGGTTTTATTTACAGAGGTTCGTCCAATGATCTCCAAACCGGCCGGCTTTGAATGTAAATCATAGCGGACTTGAGCGAAACCAACTTTACCCAGACTTGTTGTAACAAGGACAACCATGATGAGAAAAAAATTCTCTGCCTTCATTTGCTTCCTCCTCTTGATTCTAATTGTCCAACCTACCTCATTAAAACATATTGGGCAATTTCAGGATGCGGCTGCAAACTAACGCAAAATACTTGCGCGTGTTCGCAGCCAATCCTCGTTTCTGTGTTCTCCTAGAGCATTTGAATGAACCAGAACATACTCGCGAATTCCAGACGCATCGACGAATACAAACTCAACGCCTCCTTCGAGGTTATCAAATGCCCAGACCTCGTAAGGCTTTGTTTCAGCACTGCTCGGAATTTGATCAATGAAATCCGGCTCCCCATAAATCATCATGACCCTGCCGCGGTCCGTTTTCCAGCCATCTTTTCCCAAACG
>SMXC01000253.1 GCA_004356825.1 Caldithrix sp. | reverse complement strand
TCAACTGCATTTCCTTTTTAAGCCGAAATTGTTTTAATTTCAGCCCGAGGATAAGGCGTATATTTTCTCCACCAACTTCCATTTTTTCCTATTGAAAACCAAATCAACTGTCGACAAGTAATAAAGATGGATATCTGAAAAAATACACATTCTTTAGGAATACATCAACTATTTTTCTCCAAAAGCGGACTTTTGTACCTTCTCGAAGTCAAATCTTAAGGACGAAAAGGATAGGCTAAAACATTAAAGAAGTCAGACCTTATGGCTTACGGCGGCAACGAGACTCTCTTGCTGCTTTTAATCGGGTAATTGAATCAAAGTCGAATCATGCTCCCGCCTACTATAACAAAGGCAGCCTCCTTATTGAGCTCGGTAGATTTGCAAAAGCCTGGGCCACTTTAGAAAAAGCACAACCAGTTAGGCTCAGCCTTCGGCAAAATATCCGGTAAAATAAGCCTTGCGTCCTGGAATTTGTACTGGTGTGACAACCTGGATCGCAGTAATTGCGGCTAATTTCACAATTAATAGAATGCTGCAGTCAGCGAACTTTCGCTAACAGTACTAAGGTCTCATGATTTTCTGGCCGCGCCGCGAGGGAAGTGTTGCGCAGAAATCGCTGCCTTGGTGAAGGCAAATTCATGCATGAAAATGAGAAATCGTCGCATTTTGTAGATATCATTCTCAGTTTTATGTTTCAACCCAAACCAAACAAACTCTATAAACACACTCTTTAAAGAATTTATTTTCAATAGTTTAAGAAGCTTATTTATTTTTTGGCATTATTCCTGCCTTAAGGAAAACCAGAAGCACAGAGTAATAAATTTTGCGAAATTGCCGATAGACTAAGGCTAACAATGAACCTGAAAAAGAACAGGAGTTAAATTAAGGATGAGCGCAAACGGAATTGAAATCAAGGGGAAAGTTACTCAAGAATTCGAAGACATCTTAACTGAAGATGCTTTGCAGTTTGTGGCAAACCTGCATCGCAAATTCGCAGACACGCGGGCCGGACTGCTCGAAAAACGCGTCACACGGCAGGTTGAAATTGACGCCGGCACGATGCCCGATTTCCTTCCCGAAACAGAAAATATCAGAAATGATTCAAGTTGGCAGGTTGCCCCTATTCCCGACGACCTGCAAAACCGTCGGATAGAAATCACCGGACCGGTCGAACGCAAGATGATGATAAACGCGTTGAACTCCGGGTCAAATATTTTCATGGCGGATTTCGAAGATGCCAATTCACCTACCTGGTTTAACACGGTACAGGGACAAGTCAATCTTCGCGACGCTGTAAACCGCACCATTTCATTTACGAATCCAAACGGCAAACAATATAAATTAAATGAAGAAATTGCCACCCTTCTGGTCCGGCCACGCGGTTGGCACCTCAATGAAAAACACATACTGGTTAATGGCCACCCCATTTCGGCATCGATTTTCGACTTTGGCCTCTACTTTTATCACAATGCAAAGAATTTGCTTGAAAACGGTTCCGGTCCATATTTTTACATTCCGAAACTCGAAAGCCATTTAGAGGCCCGGCTGTGGAATGACGTTTTTTGTATGGCACAGGATGAACTTGGTATTCCACATGGCGCCATTAAAGTCACGGTGCTCATCGAAACTATCCTGGCTGCATTTGAGATGGATGAAATCCTTTATGAGCTCCGCGACCATATTGCCGGACTCAATGCCGGCCGTTGGGATTATATTTTTAGTGTCATTAAAAAATTTAGAAACCGCCCGAACGCCCTGCTTCCGGATCGTGCGCAAATTACCATGACCGTGCCTTTTATGCGCGCCTACTCCGAACTTCTGGTAACAACCTGTCACAAACGCGGGGCACACGCGATTGGCGGTATGGCCGCTTTCATTCCGAACCGGAAAGACCCTGAAGTGACAGAAATTGCCCTGGCAAAAGTCCGGGAGGACAAAGAGCGGGAGTCCAACGACGGCTTTGACGGCACCTGGATCGCCCACCCCGATTTAATAGCAGTTGCCAAAGCACCCTTCGACAAACTGTTAAACGGTAACGTCCATCAGAAAGAACGAAAAAGAAGTGATGTTCAGATTACTGCAAAGGACCTTTTGAATTTTAACATTCCCGGCGGCAAAATTACGGAAGAAGGCTTGCGACAAAATATCAGTGTAGCACTGCAGTATCTGGAATCCTGGCTGCGCGGCACCGGTGCGGTCGGCATTAATAATTTAATGGAAGACGCAGCAACTGCTGAAATCTCCCGAGCCCAGATCTGGCAATGGCTGCATAATCCGGATACAAAACTTGCCGATGGCAGAAAAGTGACGCCTGAGCTGTATCGCTCTTGCTTTTCAGAGGAACTGGAAAAAATCAAATCCATGGTTGGAGATGAACGCTATAGCTCAGGTAAATATAAATTGGCCAGTCAACTTTTTGACCAGTTCGCTACTGAAGAAAAATTCACTGATTTTCTAACTTTAATCGCTTACAAACATTTATAACCATTCAGGAGGCAGCAGCAATGAATAACAACATCGATGAAATCAAAACCCTCGAGCAATCATGGCAAACCGATCCACGCTGGCAGGGAATCGAAAGAACCTACAGCGCGGAAGAGGTTATCAGGCTGCGTGGGACTGTTCAAATCGAGCACACATTGGCTCGCCTGGGAGCAGAACGATTATGGGAATTGATCAACACCGAGCCTTACATCAACGCCCTTGGAGCGCAAACCGGAAATCAAGCGGTACAAATGATTCAAGCCGGCTTAAAAGCAATCTATTTAAGCGGCTGGCAGGTAGCTGCTGACGCAAATTTAGCAGGTCTCACCTACCCCGATCAAAGTCTGTATCCCGCTGACAGCGCGCCAAGCCTGGCCAGGAGAATTAACAACGCCCTGCAGCGGGCAGACCAGATTCACAGTCTTGAAGGCAAAAATAGCATCCACTGGTTTGCACCGATCGTAGCGGACGCTGAAGCCGGCTTTGGCGGCAATTTAAATGCTTTCGAACTGATGAAAGCCATGATCCAGGCCGGAGCCGCCGGGGTACATTTCGAAGATCAGCTATCCTCTATGAAGAAATGCGGTCACATGGGCGGCAAGGTTTTGGTTTCTCACAGCTCGTTCATTCAAAAACTAATCTCAGCTCGCCTGGCAGCGGATGTCGCAGGAGTTCCAACCGTATTGATTGCGAGAACAGACGCCAACGGCGCTCAGTTGCTGCAAAGTGATCACGGCGAAGTCGATGAACCATTCTTAACCGGTGAAACGACTCCGGAAGGCTTCAAACGAATTCATGGCGGCCTTGAAATAGCAATCGCACGTGCGCTCGAATACGCTCCTTATGCAGACATGATTTGGTGTGAAACTTCCAAGCCTGATGTTGGTGAAGCACGAGAATTTGCGCAAGCTATTCACCAGAAATTCCCGGGCAAAATGCTGGCTTACAATTGCTCCCCTTCTTTCAATTGGAAAGCAAATTTAGATGACAAAACAATCGCTGATTACCAGAACTTGTTAGGCGAGATGGGATACAAATTCCAGTTTGTGACGCTGGCAGGTTTTCACGCGTTGAATACCAGCATGTTCGAATTGGCACGCGGCTACAAAAATGAAGGCATGGCGGCTTATGCGCGGCTGCAGGAACGAGAATTTGAATTGGAACGCGATCACGGATACAGCGCGGTCAAACACCAGAAGTTTGTCGGCGCCGGCTACTTTGATGCTATTCAAATGACGGTTACTAACGGCCAAGCCTCGACCACAGCTTTAAAGGGTTCAACTGAAGAAGATCAGTTTGCCGAGGCAGTGGCAGCGTAAATAAAATCCCCCTTCGAAAGCCGGGTTGCTGTTTTGGCCCGGCTTTTTTATTCTCTCCGATCAACCAAATGCACAGGGAAAGGCGGCGAGCGAGATAAAAAAAATCTTGCTTCCCTCCATAAAAATTTCGATCTTTAAACCAACCAAGACCTGAAACTCAGACTCCAACTTTATTTTTAGGAGAACTCCCATGGGCGACCTCGTATTCAATCCCAATCAAAACTTATCTCAAAAAGCTCACGTGAAATCACTCCAGCAGTACCGCGAAATGTATACCGAATCCGTTGAAGAGCCGGAGAAATTCTGGAGCCGCATTGCGGAAAGGCTGCACTGGTATAAAAAATGGAACACGGTTTTCAGCTTTGATTTTGTAAAGGCCGACATCAAGTGGTTCGAAGGCGGAAAATTAAACGTCAGTTACAATTGTCTGGATCGTCACGTCGAGGATGGACACGGCGACCAGACTGCGCTCATTTGGGAAAGCAACGATCCGGATGTGAGCCGGACATTTACTTATTCAGAGCTCCTGGAAAACGTCCAGAAATTCGCAAATGTCTTAAAAGCAAACGGGGTGAGGAAAGGCGACCGGGTTTGTATTTACATGCAAATGATTCCCGAGCTGCCGATGGCGATGCTGGCATGCACTCGTATCGGTGCGGTTCATTCGGTGGTTTTTGGCGCGTTCAGCGCCGACTCCCTTAAAAACAGAATCAACGACTCAACTTGTAAACTTCTCGTTACCCAGGATACCGGCTTCCGCGGTGCAAAAAACGACATCCCCATGAAAGCAAATGCAGACGACGCGGTGAAAGATTGCCCGTCGATCAAAAAAATTGTTGTGATTAAGCGAACCGGACAGGAAATCAATATGCAAAACGGCCGCGACCTCTGGTGGCATGAAGTCATGGAAAATGCAGACGCGAACTGCGCACCCGAAGAAATGGACGCCGAAGACCCGCTTTTCATTCTTTATACTTCCGGCTCCACCGGCCAACCCAAGGGCGTGCTCCATACCACCGCCGGCTATCTTCTCTACACTTCATTTAGCCACGAGATGATTTTTGATTATCACCAAGGCGATATTTACTGGTGCGGCGCCGATATTGGCTGGGTGACCGGGCATTCGTACATCGTTTATGGGCCCATGGCGAATCGCGCGACTTCAGTCATGTTTGAGGGCGTTCCAACCTACCCGGATTTTGGTAGATTCTGGCAGGTCATCGAAAAACACAAAGTCAATATTTTCTATACCGCGCCCACCGCGATTCGGGCGTTGATGAAAGAAGGCGACTCCTGGCCGAAGAAATACGATTTATCCTCCCTTCGAGTTCTAGGAACCGTTGGCGAGCCCATCAAACAGCCGGAGTGGCTCTGGTACTTCCGGGTCATCGGCAAAGAGCAGTGCCCGATTGTCGACACCTGGTGGCAGACTGAAACCGGGGGCATTTTAATCACACCGCTTCCGGCGGCAACGCCGACCAAACCCGGATCCGCCACCCTGCCCTTCTTTGGCATACAGCCGGTCATTCTGGATGAATCCGGCAAAGAACTTGCAGGGCCAGCTCGTGGATATCTCGCGATCAAAACAGCCTGGCCTTCTCTAATGCGGACGATTTACGGTGACCATGAGCGCTTTCGGAAAATTTATTTCGAACGCTTCCCCGGTTACTATCTAACCGGAGACGGCGCTCGCCGGGACGAAGACGGCTACTACTGGATCACCGGCCGTATCGACGACGTACTGAATGTGTCCGGCCACCTAATCGGCTCTGCTGAAGTCGAGGGCGCGATTGGCCAGGCAGATGGGGTGGCAGAGGCCGCTGTGGTTGGTT
>SMXC01000252.1 GCA_004356825.1 Caldithrix sp. | reverse complement strand
TGTCAAATAGTTTCACTTCGCCCTTCTCATCCTTTTCCCGGTAAACCATGCTGTCGAGAACGGATTTTGATTCAAGTATTTCAAAGCCTGCCCGGGGCACCGTGGTTGTGGATTTTGCAGAAAGTTCCTGCCCAGCGATGGTTGCGTCCACTTCCAACGTGTAGGTTTTCCCGTAATCAATCAGCAGATTCGGGCCGACTTGTTCATAGGATTGCCTTTGGACACTAAAAGTCAGAGCATGGCTAGTCCCTGACTCATCAACAATAGATACGCGTGCATCACGGACGATGATATTCTTTTCATCCACAACAGTTCCCAATGGAAAATTTCTCATAATTTTAACTTGCGCTCTCTGTTGAGGGAAAAGGGTGCCCGGAATGACGATTTTGGGTTCAAAGGTTGGGTCGATTTCAACAGTGCCGCCGCCGCAAGAAAAAACGAGTAAAGCTACAGATAGAATGAATACAGCTTTGAATGACATCTTGTTTTTTCCTTAGTCTAGGTACGAAGGTGTTTTCGTGTTCGTGTGTTTAACAGATAAATGAAGTTGCATGCTGAATTTTGATTTTTTTGACACTTGAGCACTTTTTACACCTGAATACTCAAACACTTTCTATTAAAAATTAAAATTCACTCCGATTGTCGGCAAGATGGGAAACATTGTTTTCACATCGGTTCTTTGCACAAAATTATGGAGTTCGTAATCGAGAAACCAGACGTTTTTGCGATTGCCAACATTGAAGATTTGCACATAAGGAAAAATGGACCAGCTTCTGAAATGCTTTTCATATGTAAGGCTAATATCAAGTCTGGCATAAGGCGGCAATCGAAAATTATTAATTTCAGCCGGATAAATTTCAAACTCAGTGGTTTCGCGATCCGGAAGCGTATTGGTAAAATAGCTGGATCCAGGCAGCGTAATCGGCTGGCCGGTCGTGTAGATCAACGTGAATCCCACTTTCCAGTTTGAACGATGTTTATTGATAATGACCGGTACAATTTACCCTCCATGTATTGTTGCAATATGCCAACGATCTAACGACGAACTGTAACCAAAGTTTACAAACTCAGGGCTCCTTTTCGCTTTTTTACAATAACACTTATGAACATGAGTTATCCCGAAAGCAAAATTAGGGCCAAATTAAAAGAATGAGTGTTAATGCGTTTACAGCTTTGAACAAGTGGATTTTAAAACTGCTTATTCCGTTGTAGATGTGAAGAAACGACGACAGGTGTAGATTTTTGCCACAAGTAAAAAAATACTGGGTGTAAGATGTTCTAAAGAAAGTTGCCTGAATAAAAGGTTTTTTCATGTTTTACATTGACAAATGTTTATTATCCTCTTAAATTGTTTTCGAGATTTTAGCACTGCAGATAAAATGAGGGTCATCAAAAATGGATACTTTAAATGAGTGGTTAAAACCGCCAATTATTTGGTTTGCGGCAGGAGTTCTTCTTTTACTTCTGGAGTTTTCGAGTCCGGGAGTGGTTATCTTATTCTTTGGAATTGGCGCCTGGCTGACCGCGGTTCTGTGTTTGTTTATTGATCTCTCTATCAATATGCAGCTTTCCGCATTCATCCTGTCTTCTTTGTTTCTGCTGATTTCTCTAAGAAAATGGTTCAAGCGTTTGCTTCAAGGCCGCTTCGAATCCAACGAGGCAGGTGAAGAAGTCTTGAGCGAGTTTGTCGGCAAGAAAGCCGTTGTTACCCGGGAAATAACGGCGACGGGTGGCAAGGTTGAATTTCAGGGCAGCAACTGGGGTGCTGAAGCGGGTACGGTTATCCCGCAGGGAACGGCCGTTGAGATAGTTGGCCGAAATAATATCACACTGATTGTTAAACCATTAACCTAAGGGAGGTTCATCATGGAAGCAGGTACGGTTTTTTTAATTGGACTTATTATTGTTGTATTGGTTGCATTTTTTAAAACAATTCGAATTGTCCCGCAAAGATCGGCTTTTATTGTGGAGCGGCTTGGTAAATACCGGATAACTTTAGGAGCAGGATTTCATATTCTTATCCCTTTTTTAGATCAAGTTTCTTACAAACATACCCTTAAAGAACAGGCGATCGATGTTCCGCCGCAAACTTGTATCACTCGGGACAATATTTCAGTTGAAGTGGACGGTATTCTTTATTTGCAGGTAACCGACGCGAAAAATGCTTCTTACGGCATCAACGATTATCAGTTTGCTTCGATGCAACTGGCACAAACTACCATGAGAAGTGTAGTTGGCAAACTTGAACTGGATAGGACGTTTGAGGAAAGGGAGACAATTAATATAGCAGTTGTCGGTGCGGTCGATAAAGCTTCAGACCCATGGGGTGTAAAGGTCACCCGCTACGAGATTAAAAATATTGTTCCGCCGCAAAGCATCAAAGACGCGATGGAAAAACAGATGCGTGCCGAGCGTGAGAAACGCGCCATGATCGCTCAATCGGAAGGAGAGAAACAAGCCAAAATAAACGTGGCGGAAGGTGACAAGCAGGAGTTAATTGCCCGTTCGGAAGGTGAAAAGCAAAAAAGAATCAATGAAGCCGAGGGCAGCGCTGCCGAGATTGAAAAAGTTGCGGAAGCCACAGCGAAAGGGATTCGGGAGATTGCTTCGGCTATCAATGAAAAAGGCGGTATGGATGCAGTAAATCTTCGCGTCGCCGAGCAATACATCGGCGAATTTGGCAAACTGGCCAAGACCAATAATTCTTTGATCATTCCTGCCAACCTTGCCGACATGTCCGGCATGATTGCCTCGGCAATGACGGTCATTAAGGCTCAAACAAACAATGATAAGAAGTAATAATGAGTGATTGAACGAAAAGCCAAAATTTGCTAGTACGAAGGCGTCCATTCGACAAGCTCAGGACAGGCCTCGCCGAGCATTTCTAAGCACGGACTTGCCTGCAGAAACTGTTCGGCGGGACGCCTCACGTTAGTTTTCGGTCAATCAGTCATTACAACTAAATAGTCCACCCCTCGGGCAACCCGGCGGCCTGCGCCGCCGGGCATTTTTAATGGTCACCATATTTTAATTGCACTCCAACCTGACAATTTTTATATTAATTTTACTTCTTCGCAAAGTCCTTAAAAAGGAAAGGAATAAAGACAAAGTGTTCAGGTGTTAGGGTGTTTAAAGTGTTAACGTGAAATGTTAAAAGTGAGAGCTCACCAAGAATTTTGGAATTAGCAAATTGGAAAACGAATTTTAGCTTACAAACAAAATTACATTTCACGTCTTTTCGCCTCACTTCTTTTTTAACACCCAAACACTTTAACACCCAAACACTTTAACACCCAAACACTGAGGTTACTATGGCTCGATCTGAAGCAAAACTAATCGATGCAAACATCCCCCGCCGCGGCTTTTTAAAATTCGCAATTGGCTTGTTTAACGGCCTCATCGTTCTGCTGCTGGCAGTGCCCGGACTCGGGTTTCTTTTGACGCCCGTGCTTCGAAAGCGGGGAGAAACCTGGGCAAAGTTAGGCTCTATTGAACAGTTCAGGTCGGGGATGCCGCAAAAAGCGATTTTTAAATATATCTCTGAAGCAGATTATATATTAGCTGAAAAAAACGGCTTTGTTTGGGTCGTCGCCGATGAGCAGGGACGGGTTAGCGTGCTTTCTGCCGTTTGCACGCACACGGGCTGCAACGTGGCCTGGCAGCCCGGCGAAGAAAAGTTTGTTTGTCCCTGTCACGAAGGCCGCTATGATTTAACCGGTAAAGTTCTTTCCGGGCCGCCCCCGCGCTCGTTGACTAAGTTAGAAACCCGTCTTGAGAACGGCGAGCTTTTTATTCAACTACCAGGCTGAAAGTAAAATCATGGAAACGAAACCAGATAAAAACTCTAAAGGCCTGCTTTCTGTCTTTAAAAACCTTCTTGAGGAGCCACTGCCCAGAGGTATAAATTGGCCGCAGACTCTGGGTTCTGCCCTTTTGGCGCTTATCGCGGTTCAGATAATTACCGGAGTCCTGCTGTCATTTTATTATTCTCCCAATGCCAATGCCGCCTATGAAAGCGTGCAGTACATCGAGCAGCAGGTCATCTTCGGCAGTATCATTCGCGGCATTCACTATTTCGCCGCCAGCGGCATGGTGATCCTGCTTTTTTTGCACATTGCCCGCACCTTTTTTTCCGGAGCTTATAAACCGCCGCGCCAGTGGACCTGGGTTTTTGGTGTCTTTCTCCTGCTCATTGTGCTCGGTTTCGCCTTTACCGGTTATCTCCTGCCCTGGGATATGAAATCCTATTTTGCAACCAAAGTCGGGATTAATATTGGCGGCATTACGCCGGTCATTGGAAAATACCTCACCCAAATCTTGCAGGGTGGCAGCGAAATGGGGACCATCACTCTCTCCCGATTCTTTTCCTTGCACGTTGTTGTCTTACCGTTGCTGCTTGTTCTGCTGGTCGGTGTACACCTTTTTTATGTTCGCCTGCACGGCTCGACTCCGCCCGGACTTAAAGAAGGCGATGCGGTCGAATACCCGAATCGATTTTACCCGCTGCAGCTTTTTCGCGACAGTTTGGTTGCCTTTGTGGTTGTCGGGGTGATTGTCCTGCTTGCCGCACAATTTGGCGCCCCGCTTGAGGAAAAGGCCAACCCAAATGACACGAGTTACATTCCCCGGCCCGATTGGTATTTTTACAGCTTATTCCAACTTCTGAAAATTTTTGAAGGAAAACTTGAAATCATTGGCGCGATTGTTCTGCCGGGAGCTTTTTTTACTCTCTTGATATTGCTGCCTTTTCTGGATAAAAATCCGGAACGACGATTGTCTAAACGGCCGATTGCCGTTAGCCTGGGCAGTGTCTTTATTTTGTCAATTCTTTCGTTAACCGCCTGGGGGGCCTACGAAGGCAGCGAGGCCAAGAAACTGATGGCAGCAAGAAGGGAAACTGCGACCATCGAAGCGGCAATCGACGAACCGTTTGTGGTCGACGCGAGGGTGGGTCAATTACTCTATACCGAATTGAAGTGCGGCAAATGCCACGACCCGGTTTCGCAGGGCGGGAATTTACCGCCGGGGCTGGAATTTGCCGGCAATAAGTATCGGCAGGCATGGCTCATCGACTATCTGCGAAATCCGCACCGTATTCGCTGGCAGCGCAAGGACGAACGGCCGATCATCCGCATGCCGGATTTTAATTTGACTCCGGAAGAGGCGACGAATCTTTCGGCCTTTCTTCAAAACAATCTACAGATTGACAAATTCCCCGAACCAGAATTCGACTGGGCCGAAGCGGACAGTGAAATGGTGGAATCGGGCCAGGAACTCTTCTTCGAATATGGCTGTTTCGGCTGTCATAAAATCGCAGAGGAAGGACAAAACCTGGCGCCTGAACTCTCCGGAGTCGGTAGAAAATTGTTAGAGTCCTATATGTTTCACCTGATCAAAAAGCCGAACAGAATTATTCCGCGAACTTCTATGAAAGATTTTCAACTTGAGGATGAAGAAGTGGAGGATATTGTGGCTTATTTGCGGGGCTTGAAATAAGGTTTTGTTAGGCTGCTAAATGTATGATTG
>SMXC01000251.1 GCA_004356825.1 Caldithrix sp. | reverse complement strand
TTATTGCCTTACTTTTGTCATTTGGATCCGTAACCGCCCAAGAGCATGTATTAAAACGTCTGAACGAGTCCCCTCGTCACCACGAATGGGTTCAAATCAAATATGAGAATCGGGTGGTTCATGCGTTTCTCGTGTTTCCGGAGGTTAAAGAAAAGGCCAGGGCCGTCTTAGTCATCCATGAAAACCGTGGTCTCACGGATTGGGTTCGAGGAATGGCTGATCAATTGGCAGAAGTCGGCTACATTGCGATTGCACCTGACTTACTTTCAGGAATGGCTCCGGGTGGAGGTAAAACCAGCGATTTTGCCGACAGGAATGCCGCACGTGACGGAATCTACAAACTTACCCCGGAACAAGTAACGGCCGATTTAAATGCTACTTTTGACTACGTCTCTCATTTGGAAGCATGTAATGGCAAGGTTACAGTTGGCGGGTTTTGCTGGGGCGGTTCCCAAACCTTTCGTTTCGCAACAAATAATTCGGATTTACAAGCGGCGTTTGTTTTTTACGGACGTAGACCGAAAGAGAAAGAAGCCTTGGGGAAAATCAAATGTCCGGTGTACGGTTTTTATGGCGGCAACGATGCACGCGTCAACGCGACCCTTCCGGAGACTGTCAAACTTATGAAAGCCGTGAGCAAAACTTATCTTCCGGTCACCTATGAAGGCGCCGGACATGGTTTTATGCGCGCCGGTGAGGCACCAGATGCATCTGAAGCAAATAAAAAAGCCCGCGCAGAAGGCTGGGCGCGGTGGAAGAAGCTACTTAAGATTTGATAAATCTTTATCCTCCCGGACTCTGGCGATAAATCCGGAGGTCGTCACATAAACCTCATAGACCTTTCCTTTGGCCGGATAAGTGTAGACCGTGTTGCCGTAAACGGCGCTCACAAACCGCAGCTTATAGCCATATTTATATAACCAGCGCCATTTAGGATTACTTTCGGACTTGACCAGGCTAAAGACACTTGGCTTCTGGCTAATCTCATCTTCGTAATTTACAAACCTGCCGCGCACCCGCGTCAACTTGAACATTGTATGAAGTCCGACAAAATTAAGCCAATCATCCCACTTCAAAACATCGCCTTCGAGGGCCCACTGATCGCCGTTCAAAATAAATTCCTGTGAACTGAGTTTTTGGCCGCCTTCGATTTTACTGATATCCAGAACCATTGTGTCTGAACCATCCTCCAACGACACACAGCGAATCTCAGCAATAAGTTCTTCCTTTGTAAAGCTTTTATAGGATTGAATGAACGCCGCCAAAAATAAAACTGCAGCAGAAACAGCAATCCACAAAAATACTACCATAAACCGAAACAGGTTCCGGGTTAGGCTGAAATATAAAACAGGTTTCCCCCGGCCTCTCAATATTCCTTTCCTTATCCGATTTACCATCATCGCAAAACAAATCACAATTGCCATGAATAAAGAAGCAACAGCCAAATAGATAATCGGGCTGGTCTCGAAGGGTAAATCAAACATAATAGAATTCTTCCTTTTTGTAAGGTTAAACAAACGGTCAATTTAAAGCAAAATCCTCATGGTCGTGCCTTGATTGGCACTGGACTCTTTTACCGTCAGTTTACCGCCGTGATATTGCTCGATGATTCGTTTCGCCAAACTCAAACCAAGGCCCCACCCCCTCTTCTTTGTGCTGTAGCCGGGCTTAAATACTTCGCTTTTTTTCTTGGTGTCGATGCCGCGACCATTATCTGAAATGTCAATACACACGCTATGTCGGCCATTCTTTAACTCATTTAAATTTATTTCGATTCGGCCAACATCCTTTTCAATGGCATCTATTGCATTTTTTAATAAATTTTCAATCACCCATTCAAATAAATCTTTGTTGAGTGCAACAGTGGGGCTGACGTGATAATTCTCAACAATATTCACCTGTTTGCCCCATTGTGGAAGCCGGCTTTTAAAATACTTAACTACATTTGAAATAATAGAGGCTATTTTTTCGTCTTTTAAATTTGCCGGAGAGCCAATTTGTGAAAAGCGAGCGGTTATCCTATTTAACCGTTCAATGTCTTTCCCCATTTCCTTAAGATTATTCAAAGTATCCTTGTCGCCCGCTTTAGATTTTAACAGCTCCAACCAACCCATGAGAGAGGAAAGCGGGGTGCCTATTTGGTGCGCTGTTTCCTTCGACATGCCCACCCAAATGAATTGTTGTTCACTTTTTTGAATACTTCGAAATCCCAAAAAACCAATCAAGACAAACAGACTCACTACAGAAATGCCAATGTATGGCAGCATCTGAAGCTGTGTAATTAAATTAGAATCGCCGTAATAGAGATAGCCAAGCATGATTTCCTGATATTTTAAAGGAATCGGATCAGAATCGTGCCTCATTACTTCAACCATGCCTTTGACTTTCTCGATTGCCTCGGGCGATTGATCGTTCGACTCAATTTCGATCCCTTTCCAGGCAATTGGGTTGCTTTCAGGATCGGTTTGGATAATTGGGAAGTTGGTCCGTAAAATAATTTCTTCAAAAATGAAGTTGAGATTTGAGCTGGTCTCTTCAGAGGCGGCGGAGGCATAAAGATTTGCATAAAACTGTAAAATGTTTCTGGACTCTGTTCGAAGTTGATTCACAATCCGCTGGCTATGTAACAGCAAAAGAATGATTATCAAAGTCGCACTGATAAACAGCAGACCTTTAAATTTTCCCTTAAGATGGTAGATACTAATTTTCATAGTTTAACTCACTAACTGTAATTTAAGCAATAATTAAACAGAATCAAGCAAGAAAATACTTTCGAAGTGCAAATTGGGTCACTCGACAATAGTAATATCTTGATATAAATTGTTGAATTATTTATATTTAAAAAGTTAAGTTCTTCTGAGTTTAGTTGTGTTCGAAATGACTTTTTGTTAACATTTTTTGAGAAACAAATGCGTATTGTCGTTTTCGGTTTAGGACCTCGATTCAAAGGTGGAATTGCAAATTACACCACTTCACTTGCGAAAACGCTGGATAAAATTAAAAACGTCGAAGTGCACCTTGTTTCCTGGATTCAGCAGTACCCGGCTATTATTCCGAGAGATTTCATTGACCGAAGCAGTAAAACAGATTTATTGGAGGGAACGAATGTAAAAGTCAATTATCTCACAAACTACAATAATCCGAAGACCTGGCATGAGACCTACCAAACTATTGTTGAAATCAATCCGGATATCGCAATCTTTCAGTGGTCGATCGCGCTGCAAGGAATTCCATTAGGGTATATCACCCGCAGGTTAAAAAAGCACCCAGAGATTAAAACAATTTTTGACCTGCACTTTGTTGTGCAAAAAGAAGGGAGCATACTCGACAATGCACTTACAAAATATGGCATATCCTGCTCAAACAGCTATATCGTTCATTCCTATAAAACAGCGAAGGAGCTGAAACAAACTTTCCCAAAATTTAATTTTTCTATGACCAAAACGGGTAAAAAAACCGGGGGCAAAAATTCGCGCAATATCATAAAATTGTATCACCCGGTTTACGACATGTTTACTTCGGCACCTAATTTTGATATCGCAAGCCAAAAACGAAAATTAAACCTGAAGAAGCACGTGTTTTTATCTTTCGGGTTTATTCGGCGTTACAAAGGACTGCATAATACCATAAAGGCTTTTGCAAAAGTCAATGAAGAAAGGGATGATGTTTCTTTACTCATCGTCGGCGAGTCTTTGTGGAATACTTTGGATCCCAAAAAGGCATCTACAAGAATCAAAGTATGGCTGTTTAAATTTCTGAGTGCCCTGTTTATCCGCAAAGGCGAAAGCGGTCTGAATTACAGGCCCCTTGATTTAATCGATGAGTTTTCGCTCGCCGACTCTGTCACTGTCGTCAATGAGTATATTCCAAATGAGGACGTTCATAAGTATCTGCAAGTCAGTGATTGCATGGTTTTATATTATCTGACCGGGACTCTATCGGGAGTAGAGGCACTTGCTTACAATTTTAATTTGCCGATTCTGGCAACTCGAATCGGTCATTTGCCCGAGACGATCAAAGAAGGATTTAACGGCTACTTAGCGGAGCCGGATGATATAGACTCCATGGCGGAGACAATGATAAAATTTTTAGAGCAGCCGATACAAAAACAAAACGTAGCTAAAATGGCTGAGGAATTGAGTTGGGAGAATTATGCTCAAAGCATCATAAATAAAGAGTGAGGCAACGTCTAAGATGATTCATAAGGTCGCTTTTGAAAACGCCATGAATAAACCAAAATGCCCAACAAAATGAAAAGGCTGGTAAATGAAATCCAAAGGCCAATTTTCAGCGCTTTCGATTCAAAAACAAATGCAATCTCATGATTTCCCGGTTCCAGAAAAATCGATCTTAAAATAGCGTTGGTTTTGTAAATTTTTGTTTCTTCCCCATTCACAAAAGCCTTCCAGCCGGCCGGATAGTAAATTTCACTTAAAACCATCAGAGCCGGCTCCGCAACTTCTGCTTTCAACTTAATTTCATGGATATCATACGAGGTAATCACAACCTGATTTTTCTCAGAGTGACCAACTTCGAATTTGGGCGCTTCTTCTAAAACCGCCTCCTGAGCTGGGTTGAAATCTCCTGACTTCAAAAACTCATAAAATTCCATTTCATCATTTATAACTCGCACGGAATCGACAAAATAAGCTCTCGGCAATACCGCAGTATTCTCAAAGACAAACGGTTGGCTGTTTAATACCTGTTTGAAGCGCTCGTCCGGAATCGGGTAATACGAAATTAAATATTTGACATTCAGCATGTCGATGATTGCGTTATCCATTTGAAAACGTTCGGGAGAAATCAAATTAGCGGGCACCTGCTGAAGAGACGGCTTACCTTCTTTCATAACAACCTCCAGGTATTTGCTCAAAAACGGCGGCAGTCCGAACCTGTTCTTTACATCCAAACCGGTGTTTTCGAGAAAAGTCTGATACGATTTAATTTTAGCCGCATGGTAACCTTTGATATTTTGTATTTTATGGTACATGTACCAGTTTGCCGGTTTATCATCGAAAACCGGGAAAACCCGAAATAGCTCAGAATCTTTTTTGAGAAATTTAACGGCATCGGTTTCGATAAAATAATTTTCCGTGTTCACTTTCGGCTTCGGATCGACCAACTTAAAATCAACCCACCAGAGATCGATTATCAACAGGGCAATTATAGCAGCGCCAAAAGTATTGATTTTTATTCGATCATTTAAATAGAAAATAACAAGTGCTCCACTCGCAGCGACGATAAAAAGCATTTTTATTGCATCAGAGAGGGTTTGTTGATAAGCGACTTCTCGAGCCGGGGCTGGCAGATTTTTTATAGAATCGGAAACCCAACCCAGATAGGTACTTTTAGCTAATAAAAAAAATAGGGTAAGAAGTCCACACACACCCCCGAAAATATAGATATATTTTTTTACTTTTTGCTTCACAGCCTTTTCTTTTACGTTGCATAGCGCATTCAAGCCCAGCGCTGCCAGAACCACCATTGAAAATTGCAGCAGAATAAGGATCATATTTGGCACTCGAAATTTATTGAAGAACGGCAGGTATTCAAACAGCGGTCCATATAAAACCGGCAAATCTTTA
>SMXC01000250.1 GCA_004356825.1 Caldithrix sp. | reverse complement strand
TATTTCTGCCATTATTTTTGAAATTTCATGAGTCTCAGAACCATGAAATTCAAAAGAGATGTCCTGGATTGATTTAGCCCTGGCGAATCTCTTAAAGTATTGGTTTGATTAGCTGGAAATGATGTGAAAACAGCAAATGCAGTGTCAATAATTTAAGGAGGAAACAGTCATGTTCTTTAAAAAAATTCATTGGCCAATGAGCCATTTTGTAAGACTTAAATCTGGGTAGTCATGGCAGCTTTCTTATTTTCAACTGCCTGCACATCGACGAAAACCTTTACGCATCAACCGGTAATCTGCAGAATGTGGTTAGGAAAGGAAATTTCGTGAAGATTACGACGAAAGATGATGATAAGATTGAGTTAAGGATAGTTGAACTTACCTCTGAAGCCATAGGGGGAAACAAAACAGAACAGGGCATTCTAGGAGAAAAAGTGAAAGGTGGGCCGATGGATAACCCTAATAACAGTTCCTTATACTTCGGTAAAAATGCTCAGACGGACCAAGGGTCCAGCCAGGTACGATAAGTTGAAAACCGTCTGGCAGAATGAACTGAAGATAGGTGACATTGTAAGAATTGCCACAAAAGAGGGTAGGTATTATAAACTTAAAATTGTTGAAATCACTTCAGAGTTCCTAACAGGAAATAAACTGCCGCGTCGATCGGGAGTCATTAGCCAGGCTCAAGTCCTCTTCAATCAGATTGCAAAAATAGAAAAACGCAAACCGACCTTGGGAGGAGCATAGCTCTCTTTGCTCTTGGGCCAGTACTTTTCTTGGCATGGACTGCTGAACCTATCGAGATTGATATTAGCTGTATATTTACGGAGGAGGAGTGTCCAAAAGAGTAGCTTTTTGAACTACGGAAAAATCGCTACCCCACTAGAACTTCATGCCTATACTCCACAAATTTTTTGACGAGACCCATGAAAGTCAATATATTATTTACGGCGGGGAGGCTTGCGCAAGCGGCAGTTCCACGGTGAAAGTAGACCCTTTGCCGAGCGTACTATCAACGAATATTTTTCCCTGGTGACTCTCTACAATTCCAAAGCAAATGCTGAGACCGAGACCGGTGCCTTCACCAACTTCTTTCGTCGTAAAAAACGGATCGAAAATCTTATTTATGTTTTCACTAGAAATCCCGACACCGTTGTCGCTTATTTTGATCTGAACTGAATCCTGAACAAATTTCGAATGAACAGCTAATTTCTTCGGAGTTGTCTTGCTTTCCTTTAATGCATAGTTGGCGTTGTTAATTAAATGCACAAGTACCTGTTGCAACTGGTGATAATCACCGGTGATTTTGGGTAAACTTTCACCTAATTCTTCTTCGATTTCGATCCCATCCACCTTCAGTTGGTAGCTTTCTAATTCCAAAACACTGTTAATAACTTCATTTGTATCGATAGGTTCACGTTCGGAATCATGTTTTTTTGCAAAAGTCAGTAAGTTCTTAACGATCTTCTGACATCTTTTTGTTTCTCTTAAAATGACCTCGATATCGCTTCGAACCTGAGTTGGCAGTTCTTCCTCTAATAAAAGCTGAGAATAGCCATATATTCCCGCCAGCGGGTTGTTAAGCTCATGCGCTGCGCCGGAAATCATTTTCCCCAGGGCAGAGAGCTTTTCCGAACGCATGAGCTGTCTTTGCAGCTGCTCAACTTGCGAAATATCTTTGATAACCAGGAGAAAATCATCTCTTCCTCTTAACGCCGATTGGGAAACGAGACAGGAGACACAGTTACCACCTGCACCAAACATCTCTATTTCATAGATAGAGGCTTTACCTGATTTAAGTTCTGCAATTTTTTGCCGGAAAAATCCGTGTAAATGTTCCGGGATAAATTTGAGAAAGATTTCCCCCGCAATTTCATCCGGCGCGACGCCAAAAAACTTGGCAAACTGATCATTGAAAAACTTGATGGTCCCATTAGATGCAATTGTTATCATTGAATCTAACGAGCTATTTAGAACATTCTCTAAATTATTTTTTAAACCCTCTGTTTGCTCATACAAATTGGCATTTGCAACCGCAATACTTATTTGGTTACCAATAGATACTAAAAGATCAGTGTGGATAGAATTGAAGAAGTCCTTTTGAATACTTCCAAGTAGCAAGACGCCTAACGTCTTATCTTTATATCTCAATGGCACGGCTGTTAAAGAAGATAAATCATTTCGGCTCAACTGAGCGGAAAATTCTGCGGCATTTTCAGTTAGATCAACGATTAGGTTGTGATGGCCGTTTGAAATCACTCTTTGAATAAAATCGGTTTGATTGAAATCAATTCCCTTTAACGATCTCAGTTCTTCAAAAAAACCTTCACTTGCTTTAAGCTGAAATTCATTTTTGGACTCATCATACAAGAAAATAGCACTGGCATCCAATCCCAATCTCAGGGTAAGAGTTGTGAGAACTCCGTTCAGGATCTTATCCAAAAACAAAGATTGGTTCACAACTTCCGAAACCGCATTCAAAACCTGCAATTCCCTGTTCCTGACAATGATCTCTGCTTCTGCCCGTTTTTTCTCCTTATAAATCTTATGCTTAGCAAGCACACGCGTGATAACTTTAGGTAAAAAACCAGGATAGTCCTTGTTTTTAACAACGTAGTCAAATGCTCCGGCTTTCAGAGCCTCTACTGCGATTTTTTCATGGCCGTGACCCGTCACCACCACAACCGGAACATCCATAGCTTCATCTTTTCTGAAACGATTTAATATCGTCAACCCATCTTCGTTTTGAAGATTATAATCCAATAAAATAATATCAAAGTTCTGCTCCTGCACGACTTGTTCACATCTTGCAGCTGTGCTAACGATCTCAACTGAGTAGTTGCTGATTTGTTCGAGGCATTTTTGGGCCAAAAAGGCGTGATCGGGATTGTCCTCTACCATCAACACTTTGATTTGAGTCTTATTCATCGTTGGCAAACCAAGATTAGCAGTACCAAAGAAATGTTTAATCTAATTTGCATCTCTTAAAAGATAATGTGAAATATATTAGAAGCAAGTGCTTTGAAAATTTTTAAAAAAAATTAATATTGACTTTTTTATCAGGAACTGCAAACTGCGGATGTTCAGAAAAAGAACGACTCGGCGGAAAGAGTTTGAATAAAACCGGGACTTTCCCATAATTCCCTTTATGAGAAAATCCCGGTATAGAGGTAAGCGAAATCAATCCCAACCCCCAATATTCATTCCTTAAGACATCAGACATATTTCTACGCAATTTAAATGCCAATTTTTCTCGACAGTACTAACTCTTTATTTATTAATACACTAAACCCATCACTAGAATGACTTCACAAGAAATTTACTGTTTCCTTTGCGAACAGTAGTTTCTACATGAAACACCAGTGTCAACTATCAATATCGAATCTGTAAATCAGAAAATTAATTTCTTTTAAAATTTATTAATTTTTTTGAGCGAAAAATTGCGTTTAACTTGTCTATGTATCCAAAAGAAGGAAGCGTTCCTTTTTTTTAAATTGTGTGTGTGTGAGGTGAAAAAATCCGGCACCCTGTCAGAGTGAGGGCCGGCCGGATTTGGGACTGCCGTCCAATGTTAGGGAGACGCATTGGGCGGCTTTTTTATTGTAGCCGGCTTAGAATGAAATTTCTTCAATGGTACGAACAAGAGAATTGGTCAAAGCTCTGTAAGATTTCTTGGGGGGGATAACAATTGCCAGAACAACCTCCTGGTTGAAAGCATGAAAAAATCTGAAAACAATCTTGCGATGATTAAATCCTTCAACAATCATTTCCTTGATATTTTCTATTTTACCCATTAAATCTGCCATTGTTCTTACTTCCCGTAACATAATAGAAAGCTCCGCCAGTCGATCTTCTTCAATAACCTGCTCATTATAAAACTCCGCTAAAGGCAGGCCCTCATTCGAAAAAAGGCGGACCATCTCATAATTGCCCATTTCGGAAATTTCAATCATCTTTTTTTCAATAACCGATTGTGGTGATCTTAATTTATCCATGAATCCTGAAAATTAGCTAATCAACTAAACATTTACTTTTGAAATGACCTCGGTGATACTTTTCTTCAGCGTTTCAATAACCCCAATTCCATTTACAGCCGCCGCTTCTGTATAAGGGGCGCCAAAGAAGTTAAGTTTTGACTGTAACATTTCAATCGATTCTAAATTAGGTAAATCCCTTTTATTATATTGAATAATCCAGGGAAAGTCTTCAAGGGAGTGTCCTAATTCAATGAGATTTTTTTCTAAATCGAGAAGAGAGTCCAGGTTGTCGCCCATGCGGCTTTTTTGAGAATCTGCAACGAATACAACCCCGTCCACACCTTTCAAAATAATCTTTCTGCTGTAATCATAATAGACCTGGCCGGGTACTGTATACAGGTTAAACCTTGGCTTTAACCCTTTAACCCGACCCAATTCAAGCTGCAGGAAATCAAAATATAAAGTCCGCTCCTCTTTGGTTTTTAAGGTAATTAAATCGCCCCGGACGGTTGGATCAAGTTGTTTGTAAATATGTTCTAAATTAGTTGTTTTTCCCCCCAACCCGGGCCCATAGAAAACAATCTTGAGGTTTATCTCCTGTAAGCCATAATTGATGAACATAAACCGGCTGCTTATATCTTTAAGGAACGGTTTAATTCTTCACCAAGCAAGGTTTTGAACTCCAAATCAAGGAATTCTTTGGACTGCTTATCCTCTTCTTCTGCTGTTTTCAGCAAATCAACCAAATCATTAATGGATTTTTTAGTATAAATTCTAATTATCCCCAAGGCAACACTCACATCAAAAATCACCATGAGAACAAAACTAAACCCTACGTTTGACAAGTAAATATTTTTATCCTTGCCTTCATGAAATAGGAACTTAAAACTGCCCTTTTCGCCTATCATCGAAGCCATTTGGGCAGTAGCTGAAAAGTTGTTCGCCGCAAGAGAGGAAATTGCCGGCAAGTCCAGGTTTTTTACATTTCCTTTGTAAGTTACCGGGTAGCCATTGCTCTCACAAAAAACAATTGTTTCCGCGCGGGTGTTTGCCGATAATTCGTCAAGTATCTTGGCAATGCCGTTGTATATATCCTCGGAGAGTATAAGCTGCGCGCCGTTTCTTTTATTACTACTTTCCATTATTAGACCTCCCGAATCAATTATGCAAAATTGATTTTATAAGAATTTAAAC
Source organism: Caldithrix sp. (assembly GCA_004356825.1). Lineage (GTDB taxonomy): Bacteria > Zhuqueibacterota > Zhuqueibacteria > Oceanimicrobiales > Oceanimicrobiaceae > Oceanimicrobium. Next base: position 4,782 of record SMXC01000250.1, on the reverse strand, counting down.
CGCTCTATCATTGGCCAGCTGCTAACCTTTCGGCCAAGAATTCGGGCAATTGGGTTTCTCTGATTTTTCTTTGAGTTTCAGCAACCGCATATCCAACGCGAAAATTTTCATAAACGTTGGTTTTATTATCGTAAATTGAAAAAGATGCCTTTGGATTAAGATCTCTCGGCTGTCCAACGCTCCCAACATTAATAATATACCTGCGGCTCTTTTTAATTTTTAAAGGATTCTTTTTTGAAACTCGATGCTCATTGTTTTCAGTGACGTAAATTGCCATGGGGACATGTGAATGACCAATGAAACAAATCTGGCTGTTAAATTCGGGAAAGTTCAATGCCGCATCACCAATCGTATTAATATAATTCCACTCCTCAGGATTCTGAGGAGTGGCGTGAACAATGGTAAAACCATCCAAGTCTATCTTTAGCGGCAACTCTATCAAAAAATCCACTGACGATTGTGTCAAGTGATCCGCTGTCCACTCGATTGCGCTTCGAGCCCAAGGGTTGAAATAGCTAACGTCCAGTTTTCCGATGGGTGCATAGTCGTGGTTTCCCGCCAGAATGACCTCCGCCCGCTTTCGAATGATATCGACACATTCATTAGGATTGGGACCGTAGCCGACCACGTCCCCTAAACAAAGTATCGTATCAACCCCCTTTTTTTCGATTTCAGCTATAACGCTTTCGAGAGCCTCTAAATTACCGTGAATATCGGAAATAATTGCGTATTTCAATCGGATAATTAAATTTATCATAAAAAATTAATTCGGGCATAAAATATACCACTAAAATTTTCAGTATGCAAGAATATTTTTTCAGGAAGCGGATTGCGGATTGCCTCATAAAAAACGTAACCGAAGCAATTTGAAAATGATGTCGTTGCCTCATAATTTATGTAACCCAAGAAAAAAAGGAGGGAAACATAGTTATGGGCATCAAATCTCGATACGAATACCTCAAAGAAATTCTATTATTAACTAACATTTCTCACTTGCTTTCAGGTGTCATTCCGACCAACGGGAGGAATCTGAGTCTTGGCATGCTAAGATTTGAAGGCTAAAGTCAATTCTTCAAGACAATCCGGGTTCATCAGATTTCTCGCTTCGCTCGAAATGACATAGTTCTTTGTTATTGTTTTTAATGCTGCTTATGTAGATATTCCCAAGTGAGAAATGTTAATTACTAAAGGTACAAATATGCTACACAAACGCAAAAGAAAAACATTCTCGATGAGGCATAATTCTAATCCAAAAGGAGATTTATCTTATGAACAAATATAATAGCATTTTCGGACAAATACTCAAGCTTTTTCCTGGATTGACGTTCCATCCTCTGCAGTCGTTTATAATAGGCCCGGCGTGAAACACCGAATATTGAACATAGCTTTTGCATTAAATAGCCAATATTGGTTTCTGCTATTTTTTTGACTGTTTTTTTAACACTGACGGCCCAAAAGTTTTTTTAAAGTCCACCTTTAAAAAAACAAAAAAATATTTCGACCAAAAATTCTTACCACAATTAAACGCAGCTGTTTTAGTTTTACAACCACCCTTAATGCTGCCAAACCCCCTTCCTCAAAAAACCCGTTGCGGAAAAGCGCTTTTTTGATTATCTTACCTGTCGTTTCAAAAAAGTAACTTAACTATAATATTGTGGAGATGATTTACGTGAGAAGATTTATTCTTGTATGTGCGCTTTTGCCGGGTTTGCTTGTGGCTCAACAGAATGACATTGACCGGGTTGAGATTTTTTTGTACCGCCTGATAGAAAACTTTAAAAGCGACTTCATTCCAATCAGAAATCCAGCACTGATTAATTTCGGCGGCCATGTGGCAGACTGGGCGAAAAAGGTTGCTTTGACGCCAAAACAAGCCGAAACTGAAATTAAAAAATGGGCGGAAGCACAAAACAATCAGCAAAATTTATACCGCAAAGGCCTGGCTAATTTTTACCTGAAACAGTTTGGAAAAGCCGCCAAGTTTTTTAATCAATCCGTCATAACAAAATCTGAGCACTTGAAAAAGTTTCAGCAAAAAGACGGCACTTTAAGTGAAGAAGGAGAAGCACTCATTCTGGAAGCTGTGCGGGATCTCCGGCTTCTGGGCCACGTGCTGCACCAGGGGCTTGATTATACAAATGCCATTAAAGCTTATCAGCAGGCGCTGCCTTTTATTTCGAAAGAGACGAATCCGGATTTGTGGGCCGCCACAGTACTGGACATCGGCCAATCTTTGTCCGACCTCGGGGTGAGAAACCAGAAAACCACCGATGAGCAATCCTTAGACAGCGCTCAAGAAGCGTTTCAAAAGGCGCTCGAGATTTTCAAACGCGAAACCCATCCCGGCAAATGGGCGGAAGCTCAAAACAGTCTTGCGGAAACCAATTTATATCTCGGGCTGCTGGCAAAAAATGAAAAGGGGGACTCGTATCTTTCCCTGGCCCAGACCGAAATTCAAAATACCTTGCAAACCACTCTGCGTGAGAAACGGCCCTATTTTTGGGCGAGGATTCAAAGCAACCTGGGCGTCGCCTTGTCTGAGCAAGGGTTTCGAAAAACCGGCGAAGAGAGCAACCGCCTGATTCTCGATTCAATTTCGGCGTACCGCCGCGCTTTGGAAGTTCGAACGTATAAAAACGCGCCGGCGGAATGGGCACAAACTCAAAACAACCTGGCTTCAACTTACTATTTTCTCCAAGATTGGCCCAAGGTTGCAGAGTGCAACACCAATATCCTGAAAGTTTTTCCGAACAGCAAAGCTGCATACCAGGAAGCTTCCGAGTTATATCAAAAGGTTTTATTCGATTTTGAAACCGCGTTTCAACTAAACAAGCGATGGCTGGACCGACACCCCGATGATCTTTTTGAAAAAATAAAATTGATTGAAAAATATTTTACCACCGGCCGCTTTGCCGAATGCCAGGACGAGTTAAAACCTTTTAAACAAAGCGAGGATTACAGCGTGCTGGTTTATGCACTGGTCGATATCTTCGATATTTCCAGTCAACTGGCTCTCAATAAATCTGCTGGCGTGCCGGCTATACTCAATGGTTTGATTGCCCGGCTTAACACGCAACCGGAACATTTCAAAATAGGGCTCAACCTCGATGGCGTAAAAACTTTCGTGAGCCAAAACGAGAGTTTAGCGCCGCACCGAGCCTGGCTGGGCCAGTTTTACGCTGCGGTTGGAGAGGAAAACAGAGAGGCAATTTTGGAGTCGGTGCAGAAAGCCAAAGCAAATTTTCAACCTGCCGTAAATTAAAATTTAACACTGAATAACCCCAAGGGGGAACGCTGCAACCCAATAATTGAGCGCCAGATTTTCACTGATGGACACTGATCAAAATGCGTAAAAATGTAAATAATGACACACCATTAAAAATATGTAAGTTACAAAATAGGAGTAACCACGAATGCCACAAATTAACACGAATTTGAATATTGAAATTTCGTATGATTCGTGGTTAGGGATATTGTTTTGGGGGTTCAATTTACTTTCTATCAAATCCAAATATCTTTAAAAGAAAATCATTTTTGTCCAGGTCTTCAGTGTTAATTCCGTGTAGTTCCGGGGTGAGTTTAAAGACTGAGGGCATGATAGTCTATAGGCGAGATAAAAAAACCCTGAACCGGAAAACCGACTCAGGGTAGTCTCCCATATCCGGAAAGGATATTTGGTGGGACTCATCATTACGAAAATTTCAAATAAAATGCAAGTTTTAAATGATGAACATCACTTCAACTTTGAAATGTTTTTTAGGAACAGTAAGGGAAATTACCTCCCTCGAACATAACTAAAAATGTCGAGCAATCTAACCGGGCAGAATCCTTCTCAGCATTTACTCTAAGATAACTGAAATAATCGAACAAATCCGGCAAGTTAAATAACTCTTCCAAGTTTTATTGAGGTTGGGAAAAATGTTTTGTAATTTAATTTCTTGAAAGCAGTCACCCTAATAGGGAGTTCATAATGGCAATTCAAAATATATCGCCCCAGGAAGCAAAAGATCTACTGGAAAGCGATCTGGGTTATGTTTATGTGGATGTGCGCTCTGAATTCGAATTTGAGCAAGGGCACCCGGCGCCCGCAATTAATATTCCAATCAAGCAGCTGAACCAGTCGTCGAAGATGCTCGAAGATAATCCTGATTTTCTGGCAGTTCTTGCCGCCAACTTTCCTGTGGATACGAAGCTGATCATCGGCTGTGCCGCCGGACCCAGATCAGCGGAGGCCTGCCGGATTTTGGCGCAGCAAGGCTATCAGGATTTAGCCAACGTTGAAGGGGGCTTTGGCGGCATGCGAGATATGGCCGGCACAGTCATCAAAGAGGGCTGGATGCAATTGGGATTTCCGGTGGAAAGCGGAGATGGCGGCGCACAAGGTTATTCAGCCTTGAAGAAGGGCAAAGAATAGTAGAGGCTATCCAAAAAGCCGAAAAACGTCTTTGCGAGGAGCCCTTCGACGGGCTCGGGATAAACTCCGCGACGAAGCAATCCGCTGATTTTAGGCACAGTACTAGCAGATTGCTTCGCTTCGTTCGCAACGACTTGTACTTTTTGGATAGCTTCCCGGATGAATACGGGCTACTTACCCAATCAGGAGCTCGCCGCAACCTTTTCTTGATTTTTTAGCATAACCTAATTATCTTCTTATGAAGATTAAATGACCTCTCGGCAATTTAACCCCATAACATTATCGATAACATAACTGCACTGAACATGGCAGATGCTCAAAAATCAAAAAGCATTCCTGACTTGCAGATTGCCCCTTTTAAAGACCGG